>CAYOPG010000004.1:0-54125 GCA_964405775.1 uncultured Lentisphaerales bacterium | reverse complement strand
CGTATGAATTTCACCCAATGAATACAGGCATACCATGAACAACGCAATCGGCTCGAATAACGTTTTCTGGACTTGACTGAAACTGAAATGAAACCTATAATCACCATCGTTTTACTCAAAGAAGCCATTGTGCGAAGTAGGCTCAATAACACTGTTGGGCGAAAAATAAGAATCGCCGAGAATCAGCTTTCCCTTCACTGTCAAAGTCATGCCAAATCACCCTCTAGCTGAAGTTTTCGGACACTCCACGTCCGATTTTTCTGATCGCGCACAACGCTTCAGGAAGCATAAACTTTGTCCCTTCAACAATAAGGTGCCAAGTTGCACCAAAGACAAAGCGAAAGATCCGTTGGGCGTTTGCAGCGTATTCCACGGACAATCCCCTGTAATTACCTGCCCAGTCAGATTTCGAGAGGACTGGCTAATTGCCGATGATGCTGCGGCTTTTTTCTTCCCAGATGGTTCGATGTGGACCTCCTTGACTGAGGTCAGACTGGCGGATGGAGAAGGGAAATCCGCTGGCAACATCGATGTAGTGCTAGTAGCTTATGACGCCGCTGGGAAAGTGATCGATTTTGGCTCACTTGAGGTTCAAGCCGTTTACATCTCAGGTAATGTTCGTGATCCATTTGCTCGCTACATGTCAGATTGTGCGGCGCACCAAGATATGGATTGGAGAAACGAGCCAAATTACCCCAGACCTGATTTCTTGTCTTCTTCGCGGAAACGTCTTGCGCCTCAATTGATGTTCAAAGGAGGCATACTAAATGCATGGGGAAAGAAGATGGCTGTCGCTCTTGATTCACCATTCTTTAATACATTACCTCAATTGCAGGAAACACCCCCAAAAGATGCAGATGTCGCATGGCTTGTCTATGACCTAGTCGTTGACCATTCTGGGTGTTTGAAGATTCGCAAGACGAAGACTGTGTATACTAGGTTTTCTGAGGCGCTGAACACGATTACGCGCCCAAAAATTGGGAAAGTTGATGACTTTCTAAAGATTCTACAAGCTAAGGTTGACGAGAAATTAGAATCGCCTCCAACAAACCAAACGATTGATACTCCGTTCAGTTCATGATGCACGCTTCGAAAGATTTGTTTGGCTTTGATTTGCCAGACCAAGCCCGTCCAGTCAACGTTGCTTCCGTCCCTCAGCGAAGTCCATTTCGGTATCCAGGTGGCAAGACGTGGTTTATACCTCGTCTCAGAGAGTGGCTTCGGAGTCGTCCGTGTAAGCCAAGCCTATTGATTGAACCTTTTGCGGGAGGGGGCATTGTCTCTCTCACCGCAGCATTCGAGAATTTGACGGAGAATGTGTTGATGGTGGAACTAGATGATGAAATTGCAGCAGTGTGGGACACCATCACTTCCGGAGAGGGCGAGTGGCTATCCAATCAGATTCTACATTTTGAGATGTCGAAAGAGAACGCTATTAAGGAAACTCAGAGGATTCCCCAAAGCCGCAAAGAGAAGGCGTTTCAAACAATAATTAAGAACAGAACCCTCCACGGCGGAATCTTGGCCGCCGGTTCTGGCTTTTTGAAGAACGGCGAAGCAGGAAAGGGTATCTTATCAAGATGGTATCCATCCACGCTCGCAAAGCGAATCAATGACATCACGCATGTATTGCCAAGACTACGTTTTGAGCAGGGTGATGCTTTTGACGTATTAGATAAACACAAGGAAGACCATGATGCGGTCTATTTCATCGATCCTCCTTACACGGCGGGCGGAAAAAACGCTGGTAGTCGCCTCTACACGCATTCTAGCGTCGACCACGATACGCTCTTCAAGAAATGTTCAGAATTAGCGGGTGATTTTATAATGACTTACGACAATTCTGATGAGGTGAAGAGTTTTGCACGAAAGTATTCTCTGCAAGCCAAGCCCATTCCGATGAAGAATACCCATCATGCAGAAATGACAGAGTTAGTCATAGGAAGGAATCTTTCATGGATGGATGATACTACAAGAGTCTGCGAGTTTGCTCCCGAATACAAAATCAAAATGCCCAACAAGGCGGTGGACTCAACGGCTACCCGCGTCACGCCTCCTGCTTCCTCGCTTCGCTCGGGGCAGGAGTCGCGCCACGGGCAGCCGTGAGTCACCTTTGACGTTGTAAAATGAATGATTTAGCAATAAGAGAAAGCATCAAGAAGAAAGGCAAGCAATGTCCGTCCGCGTCCGTTTCGCACCCAGCCCCACAGGTAATGTCCACATAGGCAATATCCGCGCGGCAGTTTTCAATTGGCTCTTCGCACGCCACGAAGGGGGCAAGTTCCTGCTTCGCGTGGAGGACACGGATCTCGAACGTTCCACACCAGAAGCCATAAAGACCCTGCTTGAATGCATGGAATGGCTAAAACTTGATTACGATGAGTCTGCCGTTTACCAAAGCGCCAACACGGTGCGCCATCTTGCCGTGGCCTCCGAGCTTGAGGCGAAAGGCTTCGCATACCGTGACAACAAGGGAGGCGAAGGCGAATGCCTGGTATTCCGCATGCCTAAGGAAGGCACGCTCCGCTTCCACGACCTCGTTAAGGGAGACCTCAAAAAGAAGGCCGAAGACACGCAGGATTTCGTAATAGTACGCTCAGACGGCACACCTGTGTTCCACCTCGCGAATGTCGTAGACGACGCAGATATGGGCATCACTCACGTGATACGGGGCGACGACCACGTCGAGAACACTTTCAAACACATCGAGATGTTCAAGGCTATGGATGTTGTCCCGCCAGCCTACGCGCACCTGCCGATGATAGTCAACAACCAGGGCAAGCCGTACTCTAAGCGCGATGGCGCCGCTTTCGTTGGAGAATTCCGCGAGCAGGGGTTCTTGCCCGATGCGCTGTTCAACTTCCTCGTCCTTCTCGGCTGGGCTCCGGGCGACGACCGCGAGATAATGACGCGTGAGGAACTGATAGAGGCATTCTCGTTGGACCACTGCAAATCGAGCCCCGCGCGCTTCGACATAAAAAAGCTGACATGGATGAACGGCGAATATATAGCCAGACAGCCTCGCGAGGAATTCAAGACGGAGTTTCTGTCGCGAATGGAAGCGGCGGGTCTGCCCACGAAGCCTCTGATTGGCGATCTGGACGCCGTGCTGGATCCAATACAGCCGCGCACGAAAACATACAAGGACATCCCGGACAACTGCATATACCTTTTCACCGACGATTTCCCCTACTCCGAGGCAGCCGTCAATAAACGCCTGAAACGCGAAGGAGTAGCAGACCTCCTGCGGGAGTTCGCTGACAAATTCGAGGCTTTGCCCGAGTTCACAATCGACACTACGGAGAAGCTTGTAAAGGATAAGGGCGAGGAACTTGGCGGCATGGGAGCCGTTGTCCACCCGCTCCGAGTGGCGGTGTCGGGAGTCGGCGAAGGGCCAGGCCTTTTCGAACTGCTCACGCTCATCGGGCGCGAACGCGTGTGCGCACGCTGCCGCAAGGCTGCTGATATGGCGGGCTGAGCAAAGGCTCTGCCAGATGCCGGACAAATTTGACAAAATATAAACGCAATGGAAGATATTCTTGAGAACACAACCGGCGGCAAGGGTCGTACGGTTGCGATAGTGGGCAGACCAAACGTCGGGAAATCCGCCGTCTTCAACCGAATCGCAAAAAAACGCATCGCGATAGTTCATGGGGAGCCCGGGGTCACGCGAGACAGGCTCGTGCGCGAGGTCTATTGGGGCGACCAAAGATTTTCGCTTATCGATACCGGTGGCATCTTTAACATCGACAACGAGACAATTCACGACCGCATCGACGCCGGCATACGAGTCCAGGCGGAAGCCGCAATCAATGACGCCCCGTCTGTGATTTTCGTAGTCGACGGACAGAGCGGCCTCACTCCGCTAGACGAGGAAGTCGCGAAGCTTTTACGCAAGTCCGGAACAAAGGTGTTTCTCGCAGTCAATAAGTCAGACACGCCTGAGATGGATAACGCCTCTGCGGACTTCGCATCGCTTGGCTTTCCGGTGTTCCCTATATCAGCGCTCCACGGTCGCGGATTCGACGACCTGATGAAAAGCGTTTTACGAGAACTTCCACCCCAAGTCGAGCGTTTCGGCGCCGGACCGGACGACGATAAAGACGACCTATGCGTTGCTGTCGTAGGACGTCCAAACGCGGGCAAGTCGTCCTTCATCAACAAGCTACTCCGCGCAGAACGAGTACTGGTGTCGGACGTGCCGGGTACCACGCGCGACAGCATAGACGTACCATTCTCGGTCGAGGGACGCAACTACACTCTTATCGACACCGCAGGCGCCCGCCGGGAGGCGCGGGTAGACACGGCAGTGGAGCGCTACAGCCGCTATCGTATGCAGGAGAGCATCAGCAGGGCAGACGTAGTCGTTCTAATGCTCGACTCCACTCGCGGCGTGGGGCTTCTCGACAAACAGCTTGCCGGGCTCATCAGCGAAAGCGGGAAAGGTTGCGTTATCGTCGTAAACAAATGGGATGTTTCTGAAATTTCAGAGCGTGAATTCTCTGAAAAACTAGCTTTCGAAATGAAGTTCATGGCTTACTGTCCCATTATTTTCATGTCGGCCAAGACTGGCATGAACGTGAACAACGCGCTGGTTGCGATAGAGCACGTGGCAACGCAATGTCGTGCAACCCTTCCCACCGGTCTACTTAACAGAGTTCTTTCAAGGGCCTACGAATCAATAGGAGTCCCCGCTATGGGGGGGCGTCCGCTGCGTATGTATTACGCGACTCAAGTCGGGTGGAACCCCATAATGATACGCATTTTCGTGAACGACCCACGTCGCCTTCCCGGACACTATTCACAGTTCCTAACGAACTCGCTTCGTCATGAGTTCGGACTCGAAGGAGCAGTGGTAAAGCTCCAGTTCCGCGCGCGTACCAGAGACCCAGCGCGCCCCAAACCTCCTCCGAAACCGAAGTCCGGCAAAGGCAGAACAAGACCAAAAAAATAACATTTGTTTTGTTGCATTCCGTTCCATCATCGTTATATACTGATCCTCGTACAAGTGCAATGCTCTCATAACCGCTGCTTAGCAGCAGTCAAACAATAATAAACAAGGAGTAAAAACGCATGAAAAAATCGAGAACCTCTATCTTAGCGACAGCGGCTGCGATCACTCTAGCTTTCTCTGTGGCACCTGCTCAGGCCGATCAGTTCGACTCGGCCTTTGATATAAACATCAGCGGCTTGTACATGCTTGCGAACGACTCGGATCTTTATTATGACTTCGCTGGCATATCTGCTAGGTTCGGGGTATATGTGCTTGATTATACGGAGATCTTTGTTGACACAATAGTGGCGGGCGGAATTGATCTGCCGGACTATCTTGACGACTCCATGAACTGGGGCATTTTCGGTGGCCTGACACAATACGCGCCACTCAATGAAAGTCTGGCTCTATATGTGCGCGGGCGAGTCGGCGTAATCATAAACTACTGGGAATACAACGGCCCCGATTATGAATATGACGACCACGGCTACTGGTATGAGATCGATAATACAGAGGAAGACGCTTATTTCTCCGCCGGAATTGGCGCTGGTCTAAGCATAGAACTCGCGGACAACCTCTCTCTTGAGCTCGGGTACGACTACATCGTGCTGGACGTCAGCGACCAGTTCGACGATGATTACGAGATAACCGGCGGCAAGGATGATTGGACCGGTTACCACACGATGCACGTGGGTCTAGACATCAAGTTCTAACTTTTAGACACATACGACAGAGTCCACAAACGCATTCAGCGCAGATCACGAATAGTGGAGGCGTGATCTAGCGGAAGCCCTCCCTTGCCCATGGGGTCGGAGTACGGCACCACGTATACGTGATCGATTCTCACGGCTGCGTGTTCACCCTCTATCCGAACTACAGGATTAACCCAGCCGCGGCCTCGCCGAGTCGTCACAATCCAAGTGAAGTCGATTTTGCCAGGTTCGCACCTCACGCCGTCTTCCAACGTGAGCGCACCCTGACGCACGGCGAAGACAGCGGAGCCCGACAAGGTCTGTCCTATGACCCTTATGGCAATCGTAGAGTCAACGTTATGGCGGATTTGGGTATGCAGACCCTTCCAACTGTAGCCGCGCCCATCCCAGTCGTTGGGAGGGATGTCAGCCACTTTGATTCGGCCTCCAGGGCCAAGCCCCTCCACGTCTCGTGAAAGCAAGTAAAAAGGATTTCGATTCCCGAGTTTTTCCACAATGCCGAGTGTTTCGAAAATTGTACCTCCCGAGTCGCCGACCTTTTGCAAGCTTCCCCAATATACTGTCATTCTGCCCAGTATTCTATCACGCTCTACGTTTTCAGTGGCATTCACCTTGGCACCGGAAACCAGTGCCGCTCCAAGTAGCATGATAGTCGATACGGCGAGAATTGCACCATTCAAGTGTATGATCATTAACAGAAACGACACTGCGATCAGAAACAGTACGTATGCCGTTGTGTACGTGAATGCCTCCGGGGAAACTGAGTGTAACGTCGAAGACAAGGGCTGCCATATCAGATGGAAGCCCACATAGCCACGCAGGCTGTCTAGCGGCAGAACAGAGAAAAAGTTGCCGCGTTTGACTAGCACGAGTGCCGCGAAAAGGATGAGCGTGGAAACTGCCGACAGGGAGTAATACCAGAAACGAGCCGAAGATCGGCATTTTGAAAGCGCTAGCGCTGCAGACGGGAGCAGAAGCGGGACCGCCGTTAAGAAATAGCGGCCCGGTATGCAACGTCCGCCCAGCGCTGCCGAGTTCGAACACGAAGTAGCGAGGACAACCAGCACAACCGCAAGCGCCTCCAAGCCATGGCGGCGGTACTGGCGCTCCGTGATTATCACATGCGGCGCGGCGGCAAGGTACCACACAAGCGGTGTGATCACGCTGAACAAGCCGCGGTGCTCCACTATAACGGCCCACATGGCCTTCGGGTACGAAAACAGAATTTTGTCGTATTCGTATGCTCCAGAGCCGGAAAACATCCAGCTGTGAAACCAAAGCAGGGTAAAACCGCAGATGGCGTAAATCAACGAAAAGACCGTCAGACGTGCAACCTTGACGCGCATTTTTTCCAACCTCATGCCGAAGAGTCCTTCAAGCCCAAAGAATAACGCCAACATAAGGCTCACGGGAGCGAAACGGGTATGCGCGTATGGCAAGTAGCCGCAGCATACTGCGGCGACGATTGAGGAGACCCAAGGGCGTTTTTTTTGGGCGAGGATACTCCAGAACGCCCAAACGACCAGTCCACAACCCAGAGTTTCAGGCAGGAAACGGATGGCATTCACGGCGCCTGCAAACGTGAGGCCTAACCCCCAAGCCACGATGGCCGATGCCCGGCGCGAAGCCCCGGCAGCATGGCACGCGGCTCCGCAGCCGACAATGGTGAACCCGGCAATCAGGGCAAGCACCAGCTGACGCCCGAAAAAACCCGTAAACCAAAAAGGCAAAGCGAGAATGGGGAGTCCGAACGCATGGTAGCTGTACAGCTGGCCTGTTTTGTTCTCGCGCAGATGCGAGTAGTTTAGCATTTGACGGCGGTCAGGGTGGGCGGAGGGAATAAAATCCTTCATCTCTCTCGCCAAATCCATGTCGCCATCTTCGAACAGGCTCTGAGCTATGATCATGTAGTGCTTTTCATCGCCCATCTGCTCTCCCACCTCATTATTGAAATACAGGCCAACGCCCAGGATGAACGCAGAATAAACAATAAAGTGCACCGCCCAGTAGCGCACACCGGCCGACTTGTCTTGCCGGATTGAATCGCCAACCAGCCTTTCGGCGCACAGCGCGAGGATGAGCGCGGGACCGAAGGCGATTATCAGCCCCGAAACGGTGGCGCCGAGCCACACGGAGCACTGGCTGAGCACCACGCAAAGAGGGAGCCATGCAAGCGGACGCAGGCTGTTCGCAACGTGTTGTGCTCGACCTGGCTGTGAGGCGCGTGTCACCCGTCCGCTCAAAATCCAGAGGCAAACAGAGATTGCAACAACAGTCAATACGAACACCGGGAAAAATCTGCGCACCAGATCCGATTGCCAAGCATACAATACTTCGTGATTGCTCAGCGGCACCATGGTGGCCAACGGGAACTGGAGCAGCAACGCAGCTATTACCACGGACAGCACAGGCACTATACACGCGACGGTTTTTTTCGCGCGTTCCACATTTCCGTTCATTTTACATCTTTACCTTTTCTTAAAATCACTGCCCGGGGAGTATCCGATCCGGCGGTTTTGTTTATGCGAATATAATTCACGACCTCCCCGCGCGCAAACGAGCGAGAGAACGGGGAATCATGCGGGATAAACTTATATACGAAAATGCGCCGGGAAGCCCGACGTCGAAAACACCTCCGAGCACTTTCGAAACAGGGAAGCTCCTGCCGGAGGCCTTGGCAGCGAGCCACAGATTAACATCGACGCCAAACCGAGCCATTTCAATGTAGCGCTTTTTCAGGTTTAACCTCGAAGCCGTACGTTCGGAGCGCACCACAACTTCGCGCAGATTCCGTTCGTATTCGTCGGCTTTTTCGGCGAAAGCCACGGTCTGAGAGGCGCCATGAATGCGGAAACCGGCAAGCGGCTTCGGCAGTATGAATATTCTCTCGGAGGCGGCAAAACGGAGCCAGTATTCCCAATCTGCGGTGTAAGGCAGCGTCTCGTCCATATCCCCAAGTTCGTCGGATAGGCGGCGGCGGAACATCATCGCTGGCACCGCGAAATTATTCTGAACCATCAGTGGCGGAAACCACATGTGCGGCGACAGTCGCTTGCCGGTTGGCATGGGTGGCTTCCATGTGCCGACGGCACGCCCCGCCGAGTTGATAAAACGCGTCGGGTGCGAGAAGACAGAAATGTTTGGATATGCCGCCGCCGTTGAGGCCAGTTCTGCGAACCGCTCAGGAAAATAAATGTCATCCTGATGAAGCATGGTAACATATTCGCCACGCGCCTCGCGGAGGAGCGCGTTGGTGGAGGCAACCCAGTTGCGTTTGCGCGGCCCGTCGATAACGCGTAACGGCAAGCGCTCCGTGGCTTCCTTCAAAATATGAAGAGTAGCGTCCGAGGAACCATCATCGGACACCAAAACTTCGAACGGGACCCCGGAGGGCTTCTGAGACTCCAACGAATCGAGGGCGGCGCGGAGATGGCTCTCGCCGTTGTACGTTGGCATTACGACCGATATCGTGGGATAGCGCTCAGCGGTCATTTACCGCCTGCCCCACGATCCAGATTAAGCTCCAGCATGCTCATCATAAAGGAGTTCATAATTGTCGTGACCCCCAGGAGCAATAAGGCGAGCCCGGCAACACCCCTCCTGATAGCGAATAACTCCCCGTGACCCGAGGCTATCCATGAAGCGAAAACTATGCCGAAAATCGCCAGCCCTCCAATTGCCATAGCCACGCCAACCAAGAGCCATAGTTCCATATTGAACTTGCCGTACCTGTGTCTTTGTACCGTGTCATACCCCGAGAAGTTGCGGAATTGCTCAGAGAGCCTTGCGAACCAAAGCATCTGGTATCCTATTATGAACAACGGCACAGAGTAGAAAAGGTGATGGTAGTCGAACAAAAAAGCTCCCACAGTGACAACTCCAAAAGAGAGCAGAAGCGTCTCAATACCAAACAGTATGAAAAGTACCATTCCCGGAATGAAGAATGTGACGTGCGGTGCAAAAATAAGGATGAAACGCAGGTGGCGCCAGCCGTCGCGCCATGTATGGAGGTGCGGCGCGCGGTCGCGCGTGTCCTTCAGAAGCGATATGGGGTATTCAACAACCTTCATGCCGCACAACGCCGCCTTGATCAGCATTTCAGATGCGAATTCCATGCCTCCCGAAATCAGGTCCATCCTCTCGAACGCTTTTTTGCTGAACGCCCGCATGCCGCAATTGCAATCCGTTATGCTCAAGCCAAAGAAGCGGCGTATAAGCCATGTGAGCACGGGAGTACCAAGATGACGATGGAGGTAAGGCATGGCGCCTTCCTCAATGTTGCCACGAAGCCGGCTACCCATGGCGAGATCGGCACCAGCGTCGACCGCTTCGACAAGCTGCTTGGCTTCACGGAAATCGTACGTAGCGTCAGCGTCGCCCATGACTATTATGCTGCCACGCGCGGCTCTGATGCCGGACATAAGGGCAAACCCATAACCTTTTCGTTCTGCAGATACCACACGGGCTCCCGCTCTTTCGGCTATTTCACGAGAGCCGTCGGTCGAGCCGTTGTCGGATAAAACGATTTCGCCTTTCATCCCTGTTGATGAAATGAGCTCGGCTGCCGTCCCGATGGCCTTTTCAAGCGTCTTTGCCTCATTGAGGCACGGCAAAACAACGCTTAGTATTACATCTGCTTCAGTTTTTTCATGCATGTCTGTATCAAATGTCTTCATTTTTCAGAGTTTACCAAAGAATCTAAGCAAGTAGTATAACAAATTGCCCAATCAATTGACATGTCAATGCGGATAAAGCTAAAATACGATCAAAAGCGCAATAAAATTATGAAGAAATGTTGTTTCCATGTCCACACGATTTATTCCGGCGACGGGCGCATAACGCTCGAAGAGCTTGCGCGGCGAGCCAATGCCGCCGGAATAGACACACTCTTCATTACCGACCATAACACCATTGAGGGGGCGCTCCGGTTTCGCGAACGCTTTCCTGAATTCCACACCGTGGTAGGAGAAGAGATAATGACAACCTCCGGCGAAGTTATAGGTCTCTTTCTAAAGGAAAAGATCGAGCCGGGCAAGGGTCTTGAACAGACGATGGCGGCGATTCGGGAACAGGGAGGGATCGTGGTTCTTCCACATCCGTACGACGCATGGCGCCCCTCTTCGCTCAAGGCTGATATATACGAGACCGCATTTTCGAAGACCGACGCCGTGGAAGTTTTCAACGCCCGCACTTTTTCCGCGCGGCACGACCGCCGCGCCACCAAAGACTGCGCACGCCACGGCAAACTGGCGCTCTACGGTGCCGACGCGCACTTCCCGGAGGAAATCGGGAGAACCACTTTCAAACTCGCCGAACTTCCCACGCGCGAGAACTTCCCCTGGAAGCTGGAAAACATACGCGCAAAGCGCGATTCATATTTTTACCGGGGTTGCCTGCGCATCAAATCCATCTGGGGCAAGTACTCCCCGCTTAACCTGCCCGAACGGTGCTTCACCGCAATGCAACGCACCATTTTCCGCCTTACCGGCGGGAGCTTCTTCTCGTTGGCTGAAGTCGAAGACCTTTGCCGCAAGCTCGCAGAGAATGTAAAAACATCGGGATACAAACCAGACATGGTGGTCGGCATAGCAAGCGGCGGTCTATTCCCGGCTTTTCATGTTGCCAAGGCGCTGGATCTGCCGTTCGAAACGATAAGTATCAGACACCGGCAGCTACGCATCGGGAATCTGGACACAGACGACATAATCGGCGGCTGTTATTTGCGTGACGCCTTGTACGGGAACGAGCCGGTGGTCGGTGGATCTTGCCCGGACTCGATACGAGGCAAAAAGATACTGCTGGTGGACGACGAATCGGGCAGCGGACGCACATTCCTAGCGGCGCTAAAAATGGTCGAGGGAACGGCCTCGGAAACCAAGACAGCTTGCATACGCGTCTTGAACGGTGAATACAACCCCGACTACCTCATTTCCGACCACCGTGGCAAAGTCTTCAAATTTCCACGATTCCCCTGGTTCAAATACTCGCCGGAATACGAACGATATGCCTTGATCCGCGAAAAGTGGCTTTACCCTTCAAAGTACAACTAGGCAACCCAAAAGAATGGACAACAACTCTCGTCTCCCACTTCCAATGGGGAACCCCACTTGGGCGGGGAATTTGGTCCGGCGCTTTTTCAAACTTGAAAAACCAGGCAACCTTCAAGCGCGAACCTATTTCTGGACCGCTTTCTCAGGCGGATGCTTCTGCGGCAGCTCGTTCATCCTGCTTGTTTCCATATTGCGCATTCTTGGAGACCGGGGGCCTTATTGGGGAGGCGTGTTCAGCATAGCAATGGCGATATCCCAGCAACTGGTGACCATTGGGCTTTTTCAAATGCGCACATATCAGGTGTCGGACGTCGACGAGGTCTTCTCGTTTGACGACTATTTCGTGTCAAGAATCATCACTGTCGCATTAATGATGGCAGCCGCTGTCGGGCTGATCGCGTTCGGCGACGGATGGAATGACAAGGCTGCCGCACTCATTCTACTCATGGTGCTGAGATCTGGAGAGTCTTTTTCGGACGTTCTGGAAGGCCGGTACCAGCAGTTTGGGAGGCTTGATATAGCCTCGAAGGGCGTGTTCTATAAAACGTTTCTTCCTATGATCCTGTTCTGCGTGGCGCTGTGGTTCACAAAGGACATGCTTGTCTCATTAGCGTTGATGGTGCTGATTTACTGGGGTCTTTTTATATTGTCCGACGGCGTTCTGATCCGGTCGTTCATACGCAATGTCAGGATATCCAACTGGAGTGCGCAGCGCGCGCTTCTCATCTCATGTCTGCCTCTTGCTCTGAACGCGTTCCTGTTCATGTACGTCAACAACATGTCCAAGTACGCGATTGACCGACATCTCGACGAAAGCAAGATGGCCGAATACAACGCTCTGTTCATGCTGGCATTTCTGGTCAGCCTACTATCGGGATTCGTGCTGCGCCCCGCTCTGACCAGTATGAGCTGGCTCTATAAAAATGGCGACAGGCGCGGATTCCTCAGACAGATTTACATCCAAATCCTTTGGGTGGTGGCTTTCTCGCTGCCCACGCTTTTCTTCTCCTATGCTTTTGGAAGTCAGCTCCTAACGCTGTTCTATGGAATTGATCTGACGCACCACAGGGGAACTCTGTGCATCCTCATAGCCGGGGGCGCCCTGCTGGCAGTATATTACATACTCCAATCCGTCCTAATTATCATGCGGCGACAGACAGTCTGTCTGGTGGGCATCATAGCCGTAATCATCCCCGGATGGCTCGTAACCGCATTCGCGGTGAAAAACCATGGAATCGCAGGTGGTGCCAGGAGTTACCTGTTAACAACTGCACTTTTAGCCGCTGTTTTTGGGGGTCTGACCGCTTGGTATATCAAGCGCAGATGGACGTCAGAACCCATGAATTAAATGATCACGTTACCAATTCGACAAACGTCTTTTATTTATCCAGCGAGTAGAGGCTGTTGTCGGCAGAAATGAAACCGCAATCGGGTGCCGTGAACCCCTCGGCTCCGCCATATTGGTATGGTTGCGACAGCGCCTCTACATGACCGTCGGCGAATGCCACGTTGGTCTTGCCGCCGTGGCGGAACCCCTGTGTGCCAGATTCTCGCACATACTTACCCGAGAAGTCGTTGTCTCTGTTCGCTTTTGGGGAGCGCATGAATTTGTTGGCGCCTCCGCCGTATTGGCCGTCGCCAAACATTGCCGTCCGCGCAGGATCTTCTATCTGGGCGAGCGTAGCCGGCGCTTGCCGCTTGGCCGGATCCCCCTCCACCTTCCCTATGAAGCTGGAGTTGTAATTGTAGCCGGTGTAAGGGTCACCTTCCCAGTTCGCTCTGCCGTCTATGAACGACGGGCATTGCAACACGGAATTGATCCCGTAGCCGCTCCACATCACTCCGGGCTGGGGTTTGCCGCCAGAGGGTATAACAAAGTCCCAGCACCAAGATTGGTAGCCCTTGACCTTGCGCGACGCCCACGGGAAGCGTCCGTTGTGGTCTTCCGCATACGCGGTGGCGGCAACAACCATGTTGCGGAGATTGGACGCGCATTTAACGCGTTGGGAGGCAGTTCTCGCTTTGCCGACTGCGCCGACGGTAAGTGTCATAAGAATTCCCGCTATCGCTATAACCACAAACAGCTCTAACAGAGTGAACCCCGCGCTTGAGAGGTCAATTATGTCTCCTGGCTGTCTGAAAGGTTTTCTCACCGTTTTCACCACTCATTCTACTCTTCAGCCGAAATGCCAAGACGGAAGAACGCGTTTTGGGCCGTCGGCAGCTCGTCGACGGAAATCGTCGCGGTGTATGTGCCGTCAACCGAGTTTGTGGTCAACCCCTCGAAACTGGCAAAACCAAATACGTTGTTGCCGGATCCCGCGTTCGTCAATTTGCTCTTGGCGCGGACGCTGAAATCTATGCCTGATTCAAGCATGTCGTTGATATTCCAGTCCGCCTTCCAGACAGGGAAAGAGAACCATAGACGCCCATCACGTACGACGAAGTCGCTTATCTCAAGTGTAGCGGCAGGGTCCTCCCCCAATGCGAAGTTCACAAAGTTCGGCCGACCGTTTGCGGCAAGCGCGGTTTTTCTTCCTTTCGACGGCAGCTCAGTCCAAGCGTAGAGCTCTTTAGCGTAAACTCCGTATGGCGTGTCGGGATAGACGTCCGCAACGGCATCGATTTCGCATGAGGAACTACCATCGTCCGGGTTGGCATTGTTCGTAATTCGAACATACTTGAACCACTTTCTTCCGTTGTGCGTAGCTGGCAGGTCAAGACTTGAAATATCGAAAGCTGCGCCACCTGCAGATCCGTTGTACCACGTGGCAATTTGCGCGAGGTTTGTGCCCGGCGCAATAGACTCCTCTCCCCACGGCGGAACCGGATATGTCGGATCGGTCTTGGCGCCCCACCACTTGTTGCCGGCAAAAAGGGCTGGATTGGCGTTTGCAGGGTCGAGCTTGTAGCCAAGCGTCGGAGCGAAAGAGTCAGCGTGCAACCACGTGTCTGAAGTAAACCACGTTTCCCTGTCCTGCGACACCGCCACAAGCCCCGGCTCGGCGACGAGGATCTCAGGATTATTCGTGGAAACTTTTCTGACAATAACGTTCGTGGGATTTTCAAAACCAGTCATGTTTTCACTTCCGGCGTTGCCCTGGTAGAAGGCATTGCCAAAGACTATGAAATCAAGACCCCACGGGTTGTTCGGATCATCCACCACGGGATGGTCGAACTCAATCGTGATGCACCCGCGTGTTTCTAGGTCTCCGAAATCATCATAAATATCGACGAGTCTTAGCACCTGGTTTGTGCCCATGGCGCCCATGAGTGGAGTCAACGGAATGGCGGGCCCGTCGTATTGATCGGCATCCTTAGGCAGAGTTGATGCCGCCGGACGTCCAACCGCCGCTTCTGGATGGATATAATTCCCTGCGAAATAAGCGCTGGTGTCCGACTCGAAACCAAAAACTCTAAACCCATATGGCGACTCCGCTGCCACAGGCATTGAAGGGATGAAATCTATATAATCGCCTGTCTCAGGATAGGTGTAAGGCAGCGGGTTCCATTCCGCGTCCCACTCCCCGATACTCTCATTCCAAGTCGTTGCCCAGGGTAGGAACATCAGCCCTAAAAAAGAATCGGGGATCATATATTCCGAGGCGATTCCCCCCCTTGTAATGAACCGGAAGTTTTCCGTGAAAGTGGTCGAGTTTGTCAACTCAGTGGTCGCCCAGTAGAAGTTCCATCCCGTATCCGAGTTGCAGCTCTCGATTATGTCCCCTGGATCGGTCTTCAGGCCATCTGAAAGGGCGAACGCACCTCCGTTGCCTTTTCTGTCATAGGCGAAGGCTTCCGGCAATGTGCTTCCCCAGCTTTCATATGTGGAGAAGTGGAGGCGTTTGTCCTCCCCGCCTATCAAGCGCAACGCCTCGAGTTGCGTTATCTCGCCATTCCAGCGGAAACCGTATGCGAGGGAGTTCGATACGCCGGCGGCGCGTCCACGGAAGTCGTAGTCTATTAGTACCACGGCCCGGTTCGTTCCCTCGCCCACCCAGTAGTGGATATCGTCGAAGGTGAAGCTTCCGGTTGATGCAGAGGCGAATTCAGGAGCAAAGCCAAGCCAGCACGGCAGCGCAATCGCGGCCGCGCTCAAAACGCGCAAACATTTGTTCATTTATCATCTCTCTTTGTACGACCTTATACCATACGGTGGCGGAGTGGACACCCATCCACACCTGAATTGGCCGTAACTCGTCTTCTGGCTCGTGACAATAACACCCTTGGCACCTTCCGATCGCTGGGGAAAAGAGACCCCCACCTTCTCGTGGCATATTGCCTCGGACTATCACTTACAGCGGCGTCACCGCGTCCGATTTACACGGACTTCCGTTGGCTCCGGCCTACCTACCTGTCGGTTGGTTTATGCGGCCTATAGTAAACCAACTGGCCGTAACAATGCAAGCATTAGGTTCAACCACTCGGCTAGCGCCAAAAACCCGGATATGGTACAATTCAGGCACAAAATGATAATAACGCGATCTATTGGCGCTAATATGCTTCCAAACCTGCCAGTCACCTCCGCGCTCCCGCGCCTGAAAGCCGCACTTGCCGATGGGAACTCCGCCGTTCTGACTGCACCACCGGGCTCCGGCAAAACCACCGTCGTTCCGCTAGCACTCTTGGAAGAACCTTGGCTCGCGGGCAAACGCATACTCATGCTCGAACCACGCCGCATGGCAGCGCGCGCTGCGGCATGGCGCATGTCGGATATTCTCGGCGAACCATCGGGGAAAACCGTGGGGCACCACATACGTCTTGAACGCAATTTTTCGCGCGACACCCAGATCGTAGTACTCACCGAGGGAATCCTCGCCCGTCAAATACTTTCCGATCCCGAACTCTCCGACACAGGTCTCCTGATTTTCGATGAGTTCCACGAGCGCTCGATAAACGCTGATTTCGGCCTCGCTCTCGCGCTAGACGTCCAGCGCTCAATACGCCCTGATATGCGCATTCTCGTCATGTCCGCCACACTCGACGCCACAGCCGTAGCTCGCCACCTCGCCCACGGAGGCGCACCTGTCGTCAGCGCTGAGGGGCGCATGTATCCCGTCGAAACAATATTCGTTCCACGCCCCGCCGAAGAACGCGTCTCCGACCGCACCGCCGCAACAGTCCGCCGAGCCCTCCGCGAACACCCCGGTTCAATCCTCGCTTTCCTGCCCGGCGAAGGCGAAATACGCGCCACTGCCGAATCGCTGTGGCAGAGTGCGGACTCTGCCACGGACATCGCCCCGCTTTATGCCGCCCTGCCAAAAGCGGAGCAGGATGCAGCACTGGCTCCATCTCCACCGGGTCGCCGAAAGGTAGTGCTCGCCACTTCCATCGCGGAATCGTCTCTTACAATCGAAGGCATCTCCGCCGTGGTCGATTCCGGTGCTGTGCGCGTCTCTCGTTTCTCGCACGCCACGGGCATGAGTCGTCTTGAAACGGTCCGCATAACCCGCGACAGAGCCGACCAACGACGTGGGCGTGCGGGGCGCCTAGGTCCGGGAACCTGCTACCGTATCTGGTCGGAGGATGAAGACCGCGCTCTCGACCCCTCTTCCCCGCCGGAAATCCTTACGGCTGACCTTGCAGACGTTGTCCTGCAATGCGCTGACTGGGGCTCCTCCACTCCCGATTCGCTTCCTTGGCTCACCCCGCCACCTGCCAACACTTGGAAGCAGGCGGTTGAGCTGCTCCGTGCACTAGACGCACTGGATTCACAAGGGTCAATAACACCCCACGGCCGACTCATGACAAGACTGGGCGCCCATCCGCGCCTCGCCCATTCCATGATTTCCGCCGCCGATGAAACAGCATGCACACTTGCCGCCGCTATCTCCGAAGCTGGCAACTCCGGCTTCCGAATCTCCTCAAATGCCGAACATCTTGTTGCCGCCGCGGAAGGTGAAAACGGAACACTACCAAAACCGGTGCGCAAACGCATTCGCGACCTCGCCTCAGCTTGGCGATCGCAACTCAGACAGATCGTGGCAGAGTCCACACCCCGCCACGAATCCATCGGCATCATGCTCGCATGGGCGTACCCGGACAGAATAGGTTACCGGCGCAAAAACGCCGATGATCCCGGACGCTATCTGCTAAGCGGAGGACGCGGCGCAAAACTCCCTGCTAATGATCCCCTCGGCGTAACAGACTGGATCGCAATCGCCGACATAGACGACAAAGATGCCGATGCCACGATCCGCCTTGCAGCGCCGCTTTCCAGCGCAGACGTTGAGCGCCACTTCTCACACATGTTCCATTCCAAGGAGATAATGGAATGGAACTCAAGATCAAAAAGCATAGATGCGACCAATCGCGAGTTCTTCGGCGAAATACCTGTACGCGACCGCCCGCTGAAAGACCCCGACCCAGAGGCACTGCTGAAATGCCTCTGCGGAGGCATACGCCGTGAAAGCATTGAGCGCCTCAACTGGACACCTGCCGCACGCAACCTACAGGCCCGCATCTTAACCGTTGCTTTGGCTATGCCAGAGGAAGGCCTGCCGGACGTCTCAGACGAGGCTTTGGCAGCAACACTTGAGCAATGGCTCGGACCTTATCTGAATGGCAAAACGACACTCGCACAGGCATCGGCTGTCGATCTGGTTCACCCCTTGCAAGCGATGCTGGGAGCAGCGGCGCGGCGCCTAGATTCGCTCGCTCCGTCACAACTCACGGTACCCAGCGGATCAAACATAAAGATAAACTACACAGGAGATCAACCCGCGGCATCAGTCCGCATCCAGGAAGTTTTCGGCATGATGGAAACGCCACGCGTCGCTGGGGGACGCATACCGATTCTATTAAAACTTCTATCGCCTGCACAGCGGCCAGTTCAAGTCACATCCGACCTCGCGAGCTTCTGGAAGAACGGATATCCGGAAGTCCGCAAAGACTTACGCGGACGCTACCCAAAACACTACTGGCCAGAAGACCCGACGCAGGCTACCGCCACACGACGCGTCAGGCCACACTGACGAGCGGATCACGCGCACCAGTGCTGGAGTCACAAAAAGGGACATAAAAATCTCGACTTAAAGGTCGAAGGATTCCAGCCGTGTTCGCAACTTGCACCGAAAAGCGGGAATAGTGTATAGTGTTAGCCGGCTGCAAAGAAGCGGCATAAAATCGCTCAGCCGGAAGAAGTTCCACATGAAATACGACAAAAACAACGCACTCTTAGAAAGCTCAATTCCCGAAATCGCTCCGCCGGTGCGCGGAAAGGTACGTGATGTATACGACCTCGGCGATTCACTGCTATTCGTCGCAACCGACCGGATCAGCGCATTCGACTGCATAATGCCAAACGGAATACCCGATAAGGGCCGTGTGCTCACACAGCTAAGCCTATTCTGGTTCGATCATTTCAAGGATGTGCCAAACCATTTGATCACTGCCGACGTCAAGAGATATCCAGACATCCTGAAGCCTTACCACGACGACTTGGACGGCCGTTCTATGATTGTGAAGAAGCTCCAAATGGTCTCCGCAGAATGCATCGCCCGCGGCTACATCGTCGGCTCTGGATGGGCAGAATACACAAAACACGGCACCGTGTGCGGGACGAAAATACGCCCAGGATACGAGAAGGCGGAGAAACTCGACGAGCCTCTCTTCACTCCATCAGCCAAGGCAGAGCTCGGAGAGCATGACGAGAACATCTCGATCGCCGAGCTGGAAGACCGGATCGGCAAGGATCTGGCGGACCAGCTAGGAGCGCTGACGCTTAAACTCTACACAGGCGCCGCTGATTATGCAGCTACGAAGAAGGTCATCATCGCGGACACTAAGTTCGAATTCGGATTCGACTCCGAAGGCGTGTTAACGCTGGGCGACGAGGTCTTGACCCCGGACTCCTCGCGTTTCTGGCCCGCGGCTGAATACAAGACGGGATCTAACCCGCCAAGCCTTGACAAGCAATTCGTCCGCGACTGGCTCGACAGCGTTAATTTCAACCACAACCCGCCTGCTCCCGTCCTGCCGGACGACATCGTAGCCAAAACACGTAGCCGTTATCTGGAAGCCCTAAAAGTCCTGACAGGCAAGTAAGCAGCGCTGTATGCGCGCCGTCATGCGATGCTTGCCTATCTGATCAAGAGAGTGTTGTTGATGATCCCGACTTTTCTCGGGATCACTATTCTCTGCTTCACAGTTACGCAGTTCGTGCCCGGAGGTCCAGTCGAGCAACAGCTCATGAAGATGCGCGGTGTTGCGGGAGTGGAAGGTGGAGCGACGTCCGTGTCAGCTTCGGGGCCGTCAAACGTCCCGGAGCAAGTCCGAAAAGAACTGATCGAGTACTACGGTTTCGACAGGCCTCTTCTGGAACGCTACAAAAAATGGCTCATTGATGACGATCTTGGGCTTTCGATGCAGTCGTATAAGTTCACGGACAAAACTGTCTGGCAACTGATATCATCGCGCATTCCGGTGTCGCTCTGGTTCGGCATAACCGGGTTTGTTCTGAGCTACATCGTGTGCATACCGCTCGGTATCGCAAAGGCGCTGCGCCACGGCACGAGATTCGACGCCATATCCTCAGCGCTTGTGTTCATAGGATACGCGATCCCTTCATTCGCTCTCGGTATGGTACTCAAGATGTTGTTCTGCGGGACGGTGGACTCGCTTTGGGATGTTTTCCCGATAGGAGGCATAACCTCTGACAACTACGCGCTACTGAGCACGTTCGGCAAGTTCACCGACCGCTTGTGGCACATGGCGCTACCGGTGACTTGCTACATCGCGGGCAACTTCGCCATGCTTACGCTGCTCATGAAAAACTCGCTGCTGGACCAGATGAGCGCCGACTACATCCGCACGGTCCTGTCAAAAGGCGCCACGCGGAGCCACGCAGTATGGCACCACGCACTGCGCAATTCACTCATTCCCATTGCCACCGGTTTCGGCGGCATAATGACGGTCATGTTCGCCGGCTCGGTCATAATCGAACGAGTTTTTGAAATCCCAGGCATGGGGCTGCTCTCACTCGAATCCATTGAGACGCGCGACTACCCCGTCTTCATGGGGATCCTCTCTCTCACTTCCATCCTCGGGCTTTTCGGGCAGTTGATATCAGACCTCTGCTACATTCTTATCGACCCGCGCATACGGTTCACAAAATGACGCCCGACAACATCCAATCACCGACAAACGTCAGAACGGGCAAGCCGATCAAACCTCGCGGCCGTTCCGCTCAGAGCTGGAGCCGTTTCCGCGCCCATAAACGAGGATGGTGGTCGCTATGGATACTAACCGCCATATACGTGATAAGCATTTTCGCCAACGTACTCTGCAATAACAATCCGATCTGGCTCCGAGTGGACGGACGAGACTTCTTTCCGGTTTTCTTTTCCTATACGCAACACGAGATTCTCGGGAACGGAGTCGACACGCGCATTACGAACTACAAGCCTATTCTCGACAAGTCTGGGGTTCGGGCAATAATGCCTCTGTTTACTTCGGGTCAGAATGAGACCTTCTCGGCTGCCGACCTAGAAGAGTTCCGTCGAATGCATCTGGAGATGCGCCCCCGCTCTCATGCTGCAGCTATACAACTAGCACCTGACTTCTCGCCACTTTATTCGTTTGGCGAAACCAACCAATTTGCATCACTGTTATCAGAGATTCCCGCCATATGCTCATCAAACGAGACTATTCGCAAAGCCGTTGAATCTCGCCTTGCAAACGAGAACTCCCCGGCCCTCGACATCGATTCTCCGGGCGGTGAATTCAAAATCTCGCTTGCTCCTTTTTCGCGTCGTGAAACATCACCGAAAAGCGTGCGCATAATGGTTCGCACCCGCGACTCCATCGGGCACGAACGCCTGACATTCTCAACTGAAGAATCTGCCTCGGCGGCACTCTCGCGCTGGAGCTGGCTCTCCCCAGAGGATGCGCTTGCCGTGTCGAACACAATCGAGGCGGCGAAGTCCGGAGACTGGATCGCACCATTGAAAGTCAAGGCACCCAACGTATCCGCCGACCTGGCCGCGTACGCAGATTTCACAGCATCTATGGAGACAGTATCGTGGCCATTCCGGCCGGTGCCCGGACACCCCATGGGCTTTGATTCGGCGGGACGCGATGTCTTTGCCCGCATATTCTACGCAACTCGCATCTCACTCACTTTCGGGCTGGCTCTCGTTCTGGTAACTTGCGTAATCGGCATTGCCGCCGGAGCGGTTCAAGGATACTTCGCGGGCTGGGTTGACATCACTGGACAGCGACTCACGGAAATTTGGTCAGCTCTCCCGTTTCTATACATTATCATCCTGCTTGGCAACACTCTCGGACGCAGTTTCGGACTGCTCCTCGTCTGCTACGCCATATTCAACTGGATAGGCGTGGCCACATACACACGCGCAGAATTTTTGCGGTTGAGGACGCGCCCGTTCGTTGACGCCGCACGCTGTCAAGGACTCTCCGGTCCGCGCATAATGTTCCGGCACATCCTGCCAAACGCCTTGACGCCAGTGATCACGCTGATCCCGTTTAGCCTGGTAGGCGCGATCGGCTCGTTAACGGTGCTAGACTATCTCGGATTCGGTCTCCCGGCGGGAACGCCAAGCTGGGGAGCCCTGTTGCAGGAGGCGCAATCTTTCCGCTCCGCGTGGTGGCTTATCCTGTACCCGTCGCTCGTGCTATTCGTTGTCATGCTTCTGGGAGTCTTCATTGGCGAGGGTATGCGCGATGCCCTAGACCCCCACCCATATTCTAAAATGGAGTAATCTAATTATCGATATGGAACCCATACTCGACATAAACGACCTCCATGTGGTCTTCGACACTCAAGAAGGAACGGTACATGCCGTCGACGGCGTATCCCTCTCCATGAAACCCGGCGACAGGCTTGGCCTCGTCGGAGAATCAGGCTGCGGGAAAACGGTCACCGCAATGAGCATCCTCCGCCTCATACCAAATCCACCCGGGAGAATAACCGCCGGCTCGATCAAATTCGACGGACGCGACACATCGACTCTTCCTCTCGCCGAACTTCGCAAAATCCGCGGTGCGTCCATCGGCATGGTATTTCAGGATCCGATGACAGCCCTCTCCCCTCTCCACCGGATCGGAGACCAGCTTGTCGAGGCGATCCGTCTGCACGACCGCCATGTCACGCGAAAAAAAGCACTGGCGCTCGGTGAAGAATGGCTTGCCAAGGCCGGAATCGAAGATCCCAAACGCTGCCTTTCCGAATACCCATTCCGCCTGTCTGGCGGACAGCAGCAGAGGGTCATGATCGCCTCCGTCCTGATGACAAATCCTCGACTAATAATCGCCGACGAACCCACGACCGCCCTTGACGTAACGATTCAAAAGCAGGTTCTCGAGCTCATGTGCAACATCAAAGGCGCCGACACCGCTCTCCTGCTGATCACGCACAACATTGGCGTAGTCGCTAACACCTGCTCGCGCATAGCAGTCATGTATGCGGGAGAGATAGTGGAAACGGGCACAGTCGCCGAAGTATTCCACGCCCCGCGCCATCCATACACACAGGCGCTCCTGGATGCGATGCCCTCCCACGGGCGTCCCGGCGAACGCCTCGCCGCGATCCCCGGCTCGGTTCCCTCCCCGCTTTCTTTTCCCCAGGGATGCCGCTTCCACGAACGCTGCGCCTTTGCACAACCAGAATGCGGAGTAAAGCACCCGGAATTGTCGTTGTTGCAGGATTCCGCCTCGCACCACACGCGCTGCCCAATATGGCTGAAAAGCCCACGCACAATATCGGATCAGGAGCCAGCGACAGGTTCCGGATCCACACATCTATCGACACCGGACTACTCGGTGCCACCAGTTATAGCAGCGAGCAATTTGCATAAAAAGTTCAAAAAAGTCCACGCCGTAAACGACGTGACGTTGTCTCTTCATACCGGGGAGACTCTGGGACTAGTAGGCGAATCCGGGTGCGGGAAAACAACACTCGCCCGGATACTGGCTGGACTAGAGACGCCAACCGGCGGAGAAATACAAATCGATGGCGCGCCGGTTCCGGACAAACGCCCGTTCAAGATGAAGCGCGATGTGCAAATTATCTTTCAGGATCCATTCTCCTCTCTCAATCCTCGCATGACTATTTGCGACATAATAACCCAAGGAGCAATGGTACACGGGATTGTCAAGCGCTCCGAACGCATCGCGGAGGCGCAGCGTCTACTTGCCTTGGTCGGCATGCCTCCCGAGGCGGCATTCCGCTATCCACATGAATTCTCAGGAGGGCAGCGCCAGCGCGTCAGCATTGCGCGTGCCGTGGCGCTGCGTCCGCGGGTCATAATCTGTGACGAACCCGTCAGCGCTCTCGACGTCTCCGTACAGGCGCAGGTGTTGAACCTCCTCTCAGACCTGCAGAGAGAGCTGCGTCCGGCGTATCTCTTCATCACGCACGACATCGGCGTCGTGCGTCACGTTGCGCACCGCATAGCGATCATGCACGAAGGCAGAATTGTTGAAGAAGGCCCCGCAGCCACGGTGCTTTCGTCACCCACCCACCCATACACCAGAGAACTGCTCGCAGCCGAACCGCGCATCCCGTAGCTAATAGCGCTCAGAAGGTGTACTTTCCCCATTTCTCTGGGATATTGGCTTATGACCGGCTACTTGCGCCTCTTCTGCATCATGCGGCTGATGACGACGCTTAAGGCGGTGAAAACCAGCATCAGGGTCGACAGGGCGTTGATCATGGGCATATTGGGACTGCGCTTGATCATGCCGTAGATTTCAACCGGCAACGTGCCTGAACCCGAGCCGGCGACAAAGAATGTTATGACGAAATCATCTATCGACAGGGTGAAGGCGAGCAATCCCCCGGCGATGATCCCCGGCAGGATAAGAGGAAATTGAACACGCCAGAAGGTTGTCCAGGTGTTGGCACCGAGATCCTTGGCGGCCTCAATAAGGTTGTTGTCGAAATCCTGCAAACTGCCCAGCACCGACATAGTGACATAGCTAAGGCAAAACGTCGTGTGCGCGAGAATTATCGTGAACAGACTTTGCGAAAGCCCGACCGCTATGAAGAAAAGCATAAGGCTTATACCCATCAGAATATCGGGCAGCACCAGATGAGTATATATTAGTCCATAGTGGGCAACCTGTATCTTGCTCTTTTTCCATTTATGAAGCGCCAACGCCGCGGTTGTTCCAAGAATGGTGGATATGGCGGTTGAGGCAAAAGCTATTTTAAGCGTGTTGAGCACGGCGCGCCATATAACGCGATCCTCGAACAACATCCTGTACCATCCGAACGTGAAACCCTTCCAGGAACCGCCGAACCGGGAGACGTTGAATGAGTTTATTATTAGGATTATAATCGGGATATAGAAGAAGAGCAGCACAATCCAAAGTACAGCCCGGCAGGGTTTTTCCATAGCCTTCACTTAACGCCTCCCTTCGGGGTCTTGGACGTCGCCGCAATTTCCTGAAGCACTTCCGGCTCTGTGGCTCCAACGTTGCGACGTCGGCTAATAAGCCACCCGATCAAGGGGGGGAGGAGAACGCCAATCATAAGCAGAGCTGAAAGCGCGCTGGCATGTGGAAGATTGCGGTCTGTTATTGCGCGTTGGGCAATCTTCGTGCCGATCATCTCGCTGTCGGCACCGCCAACCATGTCGGGTATCACATACGACCCGAACGCCGGGATAAGCACCATGAGAGTGGCGGACAATATGCCATCCTTTATCCCCGGTACAAAGACTTTTATGAACGCCTCCAGCGGGCCGGCGCCAAGATCCTGAGCTGCTTCGAGAAGGCTGAAGTCGAATTTTTCCGCTGCTGCGAAAAGCGGCAACAACGAGAACGGCAGGTACGTGTAAACCATTACAAGCATGACCGCAACGGGATTGTATAAAAGTTGCTGCGTGGGTTCAATCAGACCGATCGTAAGCAGCACCTGTTTTATGAAACCATTTGGGTGCAGGAGGATTTTCCATGCGAAGACGCGCACGAGAAAACTAGTCCAGAACGGGAGGATCACAAGTCCAACCATGAACGGGCGGCGCCGTTCGCTGGCACGGGCGACCGCAAAAGCGCATGGCACCGAGACTACGATGCAAATCGCGGTTGAGAGAACGCTCAGCCACACAGTGCGCCAGACTATTGCAGGATAACTGGGGTTGGAGATGGATTTCCACGTCTCGAGCGTCCAGCCACTCCCAATCTCGCCGCCAAGGGCGGTAGGACGGAAAGAGAGAGTGAAGAGCAAAATCGACGGCAGAAGAAAAAAGACAACCATCCAACCAAACGACGGAAGAGTGAGGAGAATCTCGCGCGCCTTCGATTTCTTCATTGGGCGATTTCCTCTGCTGGCTCCTCGGTTTTCTCTTCGGCGACAGGTTCGTCCATGTCTCCTATGCTTTCCGGCGGCAGCATCAGAAGGTTCTCGTCTGTCTCCGTGTACTGTTCCATCATATAGCCATCGTCGGCATGCCATGAGAGCCAGACCTCGTCCCCCCACTTTATCGGTTCGAAGTCGAGAAGGAAACGGCTGTGCGCCTGTGTGATCGAGATGCGGTATTCGCCGATGCGCACCCAGTAGCGAGTCTGGAAACCCTGATAGACCGCGTCCTCGACCTTGGTGCGGTACATATTTATTTTCCCCGACGAATTATCCGGCTGAGAGTGCGAAACACGCATCTTCTCGGGACGTATGCTCAGATGGACCGGACTTCCCGGACGTATATGTTTGTCGTTGTAGCAGAGAATCGGAGGGAAATCGTTTGATTCCACCTTGCAGTAGTCTTCGCCAATTATGGAAGAGAGGTTTCCGTCAAAGAAATTGGTGTCCCCAATAAACGCCGCAACGAAGGACGTGCGGGGAGCCTCGTAGATTTTAACGGGGATGTCAACCTGCTCGATGCGACCCGAGTTCATGACGGCAATCCTGTCGCTCAACGACATTGCCTCGCCCTGATCGTGCGTGACATATAGGAAAGTCACGCCCACTTCGTCATGAATCAAGTCGAGTTCGATTTGCATGTGCTGACGAAGCTTAAGATCCAGCGCCGCCAGAGGTTCGTCGAGCAGCAGCACTTGAGGGTGATTGACAAGTGCGCGCGCTATTGCGACGCGTTGTTTCTGCCCGCCGCTGATCTGTCCCGGCTTTTTATCCTCGTGTCCGTGCATCTGGATGAGGTCGAGCATCAAGTCAACCTCGCGGTCGATTTCATCTTTCGAGCGCTTTGCTATCTTTAGCCCAAAGGCGATGTTGTCGCGGACCGTGAGATGAGGGAAAAGAGCGTAGTTCTGGAATACCGTGTTGACTCGCCGCATATTGGGGGACAAGTCTGTTATGTCGTGCCCATCGAGATAGATTCGCCCTTTATCTGGCTGTTCGAAGCCGGCAAGCATCCTCAAAAGGGTTGTCTTGCCACACCCGCTGGGTCCCAGAAGTGAAAAAAACTCCCCTTTCGACACACCAAGTGTCACGTTGTCAACGGCCGTCAGGGAGCCGAACCGCTTTGTTACATTCTCGAAAAACAGAAAGTCTGACAACTTTATTATCTCCCCGGCCCGTCGCTGATTTACTGTGCAAAAGTGAGCAACATTCAGCGCAACGCCGCCCCTCCCCTGGTAAATGGTCGGGGCATCGAGATTTGAACTCGAGACCTCTTGCACCCCAAGCAAGCGCGCTACCAGGCTGCGCTATGCCCCGACGAAAAAGACCAACCGCCACGCTCCACGCGTGACGACGAGGGGTAAAACTACCAGAAACTTGCCGGAGGTGTCAACGTAAATAATACGCCCTTGCGAACCCTTCTTAAGCATGATAGAATCCGCGCCTACAAGGGAGTCCACTGGAAGATGGCAACGCAGAACAAGAAAAAAGCAATCAAGGCCGGCGCGTCCCGCAAGACACCCGCCGCCGCAAAAAAATCAAGGCCGCAAGTAGTAATGTCAAGCACCGCAGCCAAGCCGTCGCACCGCGGCGGACTCGGGCGTGGTCTTGACGCGCTAATCGGACGTGAGACAACGCAGTCCATGCCGGGCACGCAAGAGGTGCCTGCTTTGGCCGCCTCCCCAGCACCCGCAGCAGACGGCAAGCGCGTGGTCATGGTAGGCCTGGAGATGATACACGCAAGCCCTTGGCAACCGCGCCGAGTATTCGACGAAGAAGCCCTTCTGGAATTGACAGATTCAATCCGCGCGCACGGCATTATACAGCCTCTTATCTGCAGAGTGTCGCCATCCGGCGGCTATGAACTGATCGGCGGGGAACGCCGTATGCGCGCTGCTTCCAAGGCAGGACTAAAAGAGGTGCCGGTAATCGTACTCGACGCCGTCGACCGCGACGCGGCTGAAATCGCCCTCGTTGAGAATCTCCAGCGCGAAGACTTGAACATCGTCGAGGAAGCCGAGGGCTATAAGTCACTCGCGGACGGTTTCAACATGACGCAAGCAGACATAGCGGAACGAGTCGGCAAGGCGCGTGCCACCGTAGCAAACACGATGAGGCTTCTGGAACTGCCAGACGAAGTAAAGCAACTGCTCGGCTCAGGACTGCTCTCGGCGGGTCATGCGAAGGTCATTCTAGGAGTGGATGGCGAGGAAGAGCGTGTCAGACTAGCGCGGGACAGCGTAAGGGACGGACTAACCGTCCGCATGTTGGAACAGCGTATCGCCCGCCGCAAGGCGCCACCACGCACAAGTCTGGCAGAGTCTGACATACCCGAAGAATATCTTCAGCTTCTTCTCAACAAGCTTCACCACAGATTCGCCACGAGCGTGCGCTTGAGCCCGTCTGTTAAATTTTCCAACGGACGACGCGGCAAAGGCCGTCTGGAAGTGGATTTCGCCGACAACGAGGAACTCTCCAGGATTTTGGAACTCCTCGGCATAGATGTAAACGAGCCATAAATTCGCCTTGATTTCGGGTCGGGGATGTAGTATCTTCTCTGTCGTTATTCGCAAATTTGTTCTGGGCCCTTAGCTCAACGGTCAGAGCAGGGGACTCATAATCCCTTGGTTGGGGGTTCGAATCCCTCAGGGCCCACCATTCCCAGACAGAAACATTTTCGATCCGCATCAAACGGATTCGCAGGACATTGAAATCCATGGCCAGACCAGAGAAAAACCTCGAGCACGCAGCTCCTGAGACAGTTGAAGAACTCGAAGCTCTTAAAAAGTGGTGGAACACCCACGGCAATGTTGTCACGATTGCGGCAATCGTAGTTTTGGTGGCGGTGATCGGAGTGCAGCAGTACGGACGCATGAAGCAGAGCGCTTCTTCGGAGGCGCTCATGTCGCTCCAACAGGCTGGGTCGCCACAAGCTCTGGAGGAGATCATCGCGGGAAACAGGTCATCAGTCGTAACACCGCTGGCCCGCCTGCGCCTTGCAGCATTGTACTTCGAACAGGAACAATATGCGCTCGCCCTGTCAACATACGAAGAATTTCTGAAGAAACACCCCAAGCATCAGATGTTGGCGGTGGCAGAGTTGGGACTCGCCCACAGCCTCGAAGCGAACGGGAAGGTCGACGAAGCGGCGGAGAAATTCCGCGCTTTTGTTGAAGCCAATCCTGACAGCTACCTCACAACCACGGCGCGCCTCGGGCTAGGCCGCTCGCTGATTCTCGCGGGCAAGAAGGACGATGGCAAGGCCGTTCTGGATCTGCTTATCACCGAGACCGCCGGAACTCGCTGGGCGGCTTATGCCGACGAACTGGTACGCGCCAAAGACCGCCTAACTATTCCCGCCGCACCCGCCTCGACGGATCTATCGACCTTCTTCTCGCCAGAGCAGTCCCCGTCATCAATTCTTTTCGAGCCGCCTGAAGATTCTGCGACGGTTGAGATCCCATTCGAGGGAGCTCCCGTAGTTGAAGCAACAGTCGAAGAGGAGTCCGTTCAAGAGTCGGCACCTGCAGCGGAAGAAGTTCCTGTTGCTGAAGCGACTCCGGAACAAGATACCCCCGCGGCGGAGGAAACTCCTGCAGAAGAGAAACAGGTTGCGGAAGAAGCACCTGCAAACTGATTTTTTGCGCCGTATGCGCGGCGGCCGTAAGACTTGTTTGCTCAACTCCGCGCCGACTCCACGTTGGAGTCCGTAAACGTCCTTGAGGAGGCATGCCTAAAAACCCAGCAGATTCATACAACGCGGTCATAGCCGTAGTCGCAGATGCGGCGGCGGCTCTGGTTGCGGTGTACTTGGCAATCTGGATCAGGTTCGACAGCGGATGGTTTGACGTCAGGTTCGGCCGTCCCGATGAGCTTTACGGGCATTACATGCCCATGGTGTTGCTCATGGTGGTTCTAGTGTATGCTTCCATGCGCTCACTTCGGCTCTACCGGCGTCCACAGCGTGGAACGTTCCCGGCGAAACTGCCTCGGCTCGTGCGGGGCGCATTAACTGCTACGGTAGGGATGCTGGTCATTTCGGGTCTCGTAAAGAACTACTACGCAGTCTCTACCGGCGTGATACTGCTTTTTTTTCCATGCTTCGCAGTTCTTGTGGTGCTGGAACGCGCTTTGCTTTTCAAAGCTGAAATATCAGCAGCGCGAAAGGCGACAGCGGAAAATCTGATTGTAATAATTGGCACCGATGCCACGGCCGCGCATTTGGTGCGGTGTTTTGAACGCGATGTGCGGCTGCGAGTAAAGGTGAGCGGAGTCCTCAAGACCGGTTCAAACGATTCTTTGCATCCGTCGATACCGCCGGGAAACGTACTGGGCGAACAGAGCGATCTCGAGAGTATTCTCGAAAAAACGCCTAATATCACACAGGTCATTGTAGCCGACCCGGAAATCCCCAGAAAACGACTTTCCGAAATCGCGCTCGAGTGCGAACGCAGACTGATACGTTTCAACATCGTGCCCGACATGTTTCTAACTATGACATGCTCCGTTGAGGTAGAGACTGTTGACGACATCCCGCTGCTGGGACTAAGGCGCAGCCCGCTCGACAAATTTGGCAACAGAGTGGCAAAGCGAATCGAAGACATCGTCGGTGGTGCGGTAGGTCTCCTGTTCTCCGCCCCGCTGATCTTCGTCATGGCGATCCTCATAAAGCGCGAATCACCCGGCCCCGTTTTCTATAAGCAGGAACGCTGCGGCTACGGTGGCAAAACTTTCCGCATGTACAAACTACGCTCCATGAAGCCGGACGCCGAGGCGGAAACCGGAGCGGTGTTCGCCGATGAAAACGATCCACGGCGGACGAAGATCGGAGCGTGGATGCGATCCCACAATGTGGACGAACTGCCGCAATTCTGGAACGTCCTGAAGGGAGACATGAGCCTTGTCGGGCCGCGGCCTGAGAGGCCAAACTTCGTGGAACAGTTCTCCTCTGAGATCAACCACTATATGCGACGCCATGTGTGTCTGCCCGGTATCACCGGATGGGCGCAGGTTCATGGACTGCGCGGCAACACCTCCATAGAGGAGCGCCTACGGCACGACCTATGGTACCTCGAGAACTGGTCTATCGCGCTGGATCTTAAAATCCTGCTGCGGACCATCTCTGCCGTTCGAAATGCGTATTGATCGACAATGACGTATGACTGGCGTCTAAGCCCACATTTTTCACACTTTAAATACTAAGAACTTTTGATGGTAGTACAAAACATTTCTGAATTCCCGCGGAACCTATGGTTCTTCTGCGCCTTTTTTTCGTGGTGTCTGGCACAATGCATAAAGATGTTGCTGGCCTACCTCAAAACCCGCCGTGTAAGGCTCCATTATCTAGTCAGCACAGGCGGTATGCCCAGCGCCCACTCAGCCACGGTTTCAGGCCTCGCAACCTCGCTTGGGATCACCGAGGGGTTTGCATCGCCAATCTTCGCGATTGCGGCAGTTTACGCCATAATAACCATGTTCGACGCCTCGACCGTTCGCCGCGCAACCGGCCAACAGGCGGCGGTGCTGAACGAAATCATACGCGAACTCTTCACCCAGCATCGCCTTAAGCAGGAGCGGCTCAAGGAGCTGCTCGGCCACACGCGCATCGAGGTGCTTATGGGGATGTTCACCGGCATCGCCTTCAGCGCCGCGGCGACGAGCATATGGATAAGCAAGATAAACCAATGATCGCCAGAACCAGAGATGTCGCCGACGCCTTGGACGCGGAGCTCCGCATAGCTGATTTCACAGACAGCTCCCACAACGGGCTGCAAGTCTCCAACAGCGGCGCCGTCTCTAGAATTTGCTGCGGAGTTGACGCTTCGCTCGACTTTTTTCGCGCCGCCAAGGACAAAGGTGCCGACCTCTGTCTCGTGCACCACGGCATCAGTTGGGGCGATTCTCTGGCTAAAATATCAGGCAGTAACTACGAGATCGTATCTTTCCTGATAAATAACGACATCGCGTTGTACGCAGCCCACCTCCCAATCGACGCACATCCGGTGCTGGGCAATAATGCGCAGATCGCCGCCGCGCTTGGACTGGTGGATGTGGCAGGGTTCTGCAACTACCACGGCAACCTAATAGGCCGCAAAGGAAGATTGCCGGAAGCTATTCCATTTAGCCAGCTTCACGCCAGAGTACGTGCCATCACACCGGACGGCACCCATCACGCGTTGCAGTTTGGTTCTGAAATGGTGCAAACCGTGGGCATCGTCAGCGGAGGCGCCGCGGGCGAAGTTTCTCAGGCGGCGGCGGAAAGGCTTGATTGCTTCATAACAGGGGAAATGAACCTCGAAGGCTATAATACCGCCAAACACGAAAGCGTAAATGTAATTTCGGCTGGACACTACGCCACTGAGCGGTTCGGGGTCAAGGCTGTAGGTGAGTTTTTACAACGGAATTTTAAATTGCCTTTCGAATTCATCGATTTAAAGTTGCCTTGGTAGAGTGTTCTGGTGTAGACTTGACGCCGATAAAAATCTTTGCGCTTGCCTGATGGTAGGCGTTAGTTTGAGGCTTTCAACCCCCGTACAGACTTGACATGATTTCAACAACAGAACAGATGTGGCTTCCGGTGATAGTCGCGGCAGGAGAGGTACTGCGCGAATTGGTATTCATTTCGCCGATCGCTGTTCTGTGCGTTTCATGCTACCTGATCGAATTTCTGGTTTTCGAAACAGACCGCTCGTTCACCAAGCAGGGGTGGTTTTCAAGCTCATGCATTCTGCTCATTGTGGCAAACATAGCTTGGTCTAGCTGGATGATAAGCACACCTGTGGAAAACATCGTGGCTCAAGCTGACCAGTCATTAAAGACCCTCGCCATGATAGGAATTTTCATTGCTACCATGGTCGTGCTTATGAGCTGGACAATGCTGGCCGGCGCAAGGCAGGTGCATAGGGAAAGCAAAGGTGTCGGAGTTTGGCTCACTCTGCTGCGTCTCTCACCCCTACTGCCTCTGCTTTACTTCACTGTGGTGAGCTTCATAAGAGGCAACACATTTGTCGGAGAAAAAGGACTGGTAGACCTGATAACCAATATGTAGCTGGCAACCGAAAAGGCCTTGAATGACAAAAACTTTATCTAAAACTGATGGGAGCCGTGGCAAATCTCCGGGGAAAAAGCACGGTAACGATAAATCGACTAAAGACCGCCTTCTCGAAGTGGCCGCCACGCAGTTCGCTGAATTCGGATTCAGAAACACACGCACTCAGGATATCTGCAAAAAGGCCAACGCCAACATCGCCGCCGTAAACTACCATTTCGGAGGGAAAAAGGGACTCTACAAAGTGGTGTGGGATTACGGCGTGGAACACGCAATAGGCGAAACGGATTCGCTGGATCTCACCGTGGATGAAGACCGCGAATGGCTTTACAACTACCTGAGAATATGCGTGCTGTCCGTCTTCGAGTCCGGCCCCAAAAGCCTGCTGCGCCGCCTTATATCCAACGAAATCACCGACCCATCCCCCATCTCCGCAGAAGTCCTCTCGGAGCATCTGGCACCCAGAATCCAGGAGCTCGAAAAAAGATTGCGTCGAATGATGGGCCCGTATGTAACTGACTTTCAGGTCGGGTGCTGCATCCTCGCGATACACAGCCAGTTCAGTGCTTTGACAGTCAACCGTAACGCGAGGCAGAACCTCTTCCGAAACGACAAACCCACGGAAGAGGAGGCGGAACATTTTACACGCGAAATATGCGCCTTCGTCATCGGAGGAATCCGCGCCATAAAAGGCGTCCCGCCCGACGCACGGCGCCAGCGCAAGCAGGCGAAGGACACCGCTGCAGATGACAACCAATAAATTATACGCGGCGGCGGCAGGACATAGCGTCGCACTTGGCCACGACTGGTTAACCGGAATGCGCGGCGGAGAACGCGTTTTCGAATATCTGTGCCTAGCTTTCCCAGACGCGCCTGTTTCGACGCTCATTTACAACCGCGATGCAGTGTCGGACATAATAAACGCGCATAAAATCCGACCGTCTTTCCTTAACAAGCTGCCCGGGATTTCCAAATACTACAGAAACGCTCTGCCGATCATGCCGGCGGCGGCGCGATCGCTAAAACCACAAGACGCAGACCTCCTAATCACCACGAGCCACTGCGTCGCAAAAAGCTTCCGGAAAAGAAAAAACGCAAAACACCTCTGCATTTGTTTCACTCCAATGCGATACGCCTGGACGTTTTTTGACGAGTATTTCGGCGACTCGAAAATGAAAGCAGCCGCCGCAAAACCGCTTTTGGCCAGACTTCGCAGATGGGATCGCAAAACCGCCGGCGAGGTGGATCTATTTGTTGCAATAAGCAACCATGTGGCAGACCGCATAAAACGGTTTTATGGACGTGATTCGGAGGTCGTGTACCCGCCAGTCGACACGGCGCGCTGCACACCAAATCCCGAAGGCGGCCCATCGGCAGACTACGACCTGATAGTCTCTGCGCTTGTCCCCTACAAACGCATCGATCTCGCGGTCGAACTTTACACAAAAAAAGGATGGAATTTGAAGGTCGTGGGCTCAGGAGGATGCTACGACAAACTTCTTGCCATGGCAGGTCCTACGGTCGAAATAACAGGGCGCCTCTCAGACGATGAGATCCTAGCCCTGTATCGCAATTGCCGCCTTCTAGTCTTCCCCGGGGAAGAAGACTACGGCATAGTGCCATTAGAGGCTCAGTCCTGCGGCCGTCCCGTTGTGGCGTACGCCCGCGGAGGCGCACTCGAAACCGTCGCCGACGGCGTCTCGGGAGTGTTCTTCTCCGAACAGACATCCGACAGTTTAGAGGACGCGGTGATACGCTGCTCACAAACAGAATTCGACTCCGCTGCAATTCGGCGCCATGCGGAGAAGTTCGGGCCAGAACAATTTATTGACGGCATCGCCCGTTGCATAACCAAGGTTCTGTCGTGAAAATCCGCCTCGACGAGCTCCTCGTTAACCGAGGCATAGCGGAGAGTCGAACCGCCGCTCAGCGTTTGGTCATGGAGGGCAAAGTCCGAGTAAAAGACCACCCGTCCCCGAAATCTGGCAATAAATACTCCGATGACATCGAAGTGGAGCTTATAGCCGAAAGCCGATTCGTGAGCCGTGGTGGCGAAAAGCTAGAAGGCGCATTCAAAGCATTCAACTTGGATGTCACAGGCCTAAAATGCCTCGACGTAGGCGCTTCAACCGGAGGTTTCACCGACTGCCTTCTCCAGAATGGCGCCGAACATGTTATCGCGCTTGATGTGGGCATCGACCAGTTGCACCCGCGACTTCGCGAGAACCCGAGGGTCACGGTTATAGAGAAATTCAACGCCCGCAACTTGAAAGCCTCAGACCTGCCATATACACCTGAATTCGCCGTTTGCGATGTTTCTTTTATTTCTCTTAAAATAATCCTTCCGCCTTTGGCGGCAGTTCTGGCTCCCGGCAGCGGAATCGTCACACTAATCAAACCGCAGTTTGAGGCGGGGCGCGGACAAGTCGGCAAAGGCGGCGTAGTACGCGACGAAGCTGTACGTCAGGAAGTCATCTCCTCTATCAAATCGTTCGGTGAATCTATAGGGCTCGTATGGAACGGCGTAGCAGAATCTCCTATCACAGGCTCAAAAGGCAACATCGAATACACGGCATATTGGAGTAGGTGATCAACCATTTGAGTATGCAATATACTTTCCCAGAATTATCCTTTTCCCTTGCAAAAAACTCCGTGTTAAGGCAGAATCCATTCTTTGTCGGAGAACCGCAAAGTGGCGAAGCTTGAACGGCTTGCCCGTGCTGATCGACCAAAGCTAGATAACGAGAGGAAACGATGAAAGCCAATAGTGCGCAAACCCTGAAAATAGACATACGGTCTTTTGGGTACGATGCATCGTATGCGGATCGGAAAAAACGGTCAGGGGAAATGTTGCCAATCGAAGGAATCGACTACAAATATATGTTTGAGTCTTCTTATGACGCCATACTTTTGACAGAAAAAGACGGGATCATAGTCTCAAGCAACGATCGCGCGGTTGATTTCTTTGGCTATTTGGATTTCGGATCACTGGAGGGATTTGCCCTGCACTCCCTCATCGCGGGCATGACGGACGCCTTCATGTCGGAGGCTGTTAAAACTGTGAACGAAGGCAGATACATGCGCGTTCAGGCTTTCGCGAAGCGGTTCGACGGCTCTTTCGTCGCCGTGGAGATGATCGGGCGCGGGACTAAGCCAGGCCAATCGGATTTTTTGTGTTTCCTCATAAGGGATGTCCAGGAGAGCAAGGAAGCGGAGCAGACACTTCTTTCGGCCTACCATGCCATGGACAACACAGACTCGGGGATAGGCATAGCGGACACAAACGGCTGGATATCGTATGGCAACCGCAAATTGCTATCCATGCTGGGAGGCGGTGACGACACGAAAGTTATCGGGCAGAACCTGAGAGTATGGTTTGACGAATACACTATTGTAGAGCCGATGATAGAGGCCATATCCAAAGGGGAACGATGGACCACCGAAAAGCAAGTCGAACACCATGAAGATATCCGATACATCCAGATATCAGCAGTACCAGACATAAACGAGGATGGGCACACGCTCGGCATGGTTATATCCATTATCGACACTACGGATCGGCGCCGAGCAGAAATCGCGGAGAACACCTTGGAGAAGGAGCACCTTATGATGGAAGCTCTCTCCGAGGCGTGCCACTCTGTAGGACAGCCGGCGACGGTGCTTCTGACGGGGATTGAACTGCTCCATGACGGAGGGGAGCTCCCCAAAGAGTCGCGCGCACAAGTCGAAAACATGTGCTATAATGCCGTGCTGGAGTTGCGGGAATGCTTAAAGGAAATTAACGCCGCAAGGCTTTCTGTAAAAGAAAGGAGCATTGAATGAAGACACAAAAAATACCTGAAACACATTTTTTGCCCATGCTGGATTCCTTCGGAATGCTTGTAATGCAGACCTCGATGTACGGAGCGGCGCACAAAGTTACGGTGCAGTCGCTGCAGGAAGCTTATGGACTGCTCAGAGCCGTCGTCGATAAATACGGGCTGATCGAACTCGCGCTTTCAGACAACGCATATCTCGTAAACGGCAATCCTGTCGATGCCGGGTCCAGACGCATGGAGCCTTTCTTCAAAAGGTTCGAGGCCCACAAAGTCCACGGCATCATATTCAGCCCAGAGGTGACCGAAAATGAATTCCAAACCACGATCAACCTGCTTTCGGGGACTCCTGCCTCGCTGGAGAGACTTGGCGGCTTCCTGAATGCCCTAAACAACGCAAGATTAAAGGGAGTCGCATCCACCGAATCCAAATATCGCCGCGTTATGGATCTGGAGGAGACAGAACAAGAGAAACATGCTGGAAGCTCCTACACAGGGGTTTTTTCGCTGGATTTGGGCGGAAACTTTGATGAATTCCATATCTCGGCAGAGACGGTGGATGCCAACTCCCCCTTAATTGGTGCTGGAGATGGCGACTCCAGCAACAAACTCTCGCTAGCAGAACGGCTAGGAGCCACCCGGCGTGAGGACGCCCTCAAAATGGCATCGATGCTGCGAGCGACGGCAGCCCTTCTCGAAAACGAAAATCAAATACCGCCCGGAATCGGAGAGAAGCAGATTCTGTCCTCCATCGAACGCATTCTCAAAATGGTTGAAGCGTCCTCGCAGGAAACCAGAGAACACATCAACCGCCTCGCGAGCCAGGTGGAGGCGGATCGTCTGACAATCGCCACGATTGAGTCACAGGCACGCAATCGCGGCGTCGGCATCAACTTGACGCGCTCCGAGCTCCTCGAACAGTACGCTGAAATTAACCAGGAGATGCTCCAGCCAATGACTGCGGCGATTGGATCTCTAGAGCTTCTGCAGTCTGATAAAGGCGGCAAAATACCCCCCGCTCAAGCAGAGTTGGTCCGGCTCGCCTACGAGAGCATGCAGCGCGTAAGCCAGCTGCTTAAGTACATGAGCAAGATTTCAGGATTGCCGGAAACCCTCACGCCCGATGAAAACGTGATTAAGGGAACCTACTCGTAAGAGTTGGTGTTTCATCCTCTGCAGCCGACCAGACTTGGCCGCTGGATGAGGAAGAGTGTTGTTGCTGTTACAAAGCTTTCTACACGACCGCAACGGGGCACCGATCGCTCTTGTTAATGCTTACAAGCGTTCGGTTCCTCACCCACAACCTTCAGTTTTTTCCGAGGGCACCAATGGAGGAGGATTGAACAGTTTCCATGTAGCACAGCCACCGGAAAGGTTATAGGCGTCAAATCCATTTTGCCTGAGGATTCTCTCAGCGAAGAACCCCCTCTGGCCTACCGCGCATGTGACGACTATTTTTCTCGTTTTATCTAGCTCGTCAAGCCGTGAACGCAACTTCCCCAGCGGGATGTTTATGAACCCTGGAATGGGACTGTTCTGCGACTCCGCCGGTTCGCGGACGTCAACAAGAAGCGCTCCGTCTGGAATGGCGTCGGAATGCACCGGTCTCGTATCCCCGTTGAGGACGTCGTCCGCAATCATGCCAAGCATATTCACAGGATCCTTCGCGGAATTGAACGGTGGCGCATAAGAGAGCTCCAGCATAGCCAGCCCAGGTGCAGTGACTCCGCTGCGCATCGCCGACGCTATAACGTCTATGCGCTTGTCGGCGCCCTTGACTCCTACGATTTGCGCACCGAGTATCTTGCCGTCTTTGGCGAAAAGCAGCTTCATCTTCATCATCTCCGCGCACGGGTAGTACGAGGCGTTTGAGCCACAGTGTGCGTAAATTTTCCGGTATTCCACCCCCGCCTGTTTGAGTCTGCGCTCAGTTGCCCCTACGCTGGCTGCGGTCAACGATCCGATTTTGATTATCGATGCGCCGTAGCTACCTTCATATTTTGATGAACGTCCCGCTATGTTGTCCGCAACGATTCGCGCCTGCTTGTTGGCAGGCCCCGCCAAGGGTATTGCGATTTTGCCGCCCAAGACCGGATCCACAACTTCTATTACATCGCCAGCCGCAAAAATATTTGGATCGGATGTCTGTAGATGCTCATCAACAGCTATATGGCCTCGAGGTCCCGTCGCAAGCCCTGCCGCCTTTGCAATTTCGGAGTTCGGCTTGACGCCAACGGACATAATCACTAAATCGGAGGGAATCCGTGAACCATCATCAAGGACTGCGGAGAAAGCCCCGTTTTCATCTTCAAACCTCTCGACTTTGTGTCCAAGTCTCAGTGAAATGCCTGATGCAGAAAGCTCCTGAGCCAACGGTGTCGTCATCTCCTTGTCCACAGTTGGCAGCACCTGATCCATGAGCTCAACTACCGTCACCTCCAAGCCCCGGCCGTTTAGATTCTCCGCAACTTCAAGACCTATGAAACCTGCTCCAACAACAAGCGCGCGCTTGGCTCCGCCATTAATTTTATCTTTTACCCTGTCCATGTCAGGGATAGTCCAAAGACTCGTTACACGCGGATCATCACTGCCTGGCAGTTGCATTTTGATCGGGGAGGAACCAGTGGCGATCAGTAGCTTGTCGTAGGACTCAGTATAGTTTCCATCCGGACCTCGGACAGCAATCTTCATCCCAGTTCTGTCAATTGATACGACTTCGCTGTTCACACGGACATCCACATTGAACCAGCTCGTGAATTTTTCAAGAGGCATAACCATAAGCGAATCTCGTGCTGGTATAACTTCCCCAACATGGTAAGGCAGCCCGCAATTTGCATAGGAAATATATGGCCCGCGCTCAATCAGCACAATTTCCGCCTTCTCATCCAGCCTGCGCAATCTCGCAGCCGCACCGGCACCAGCAGCCACTCCTCCGATTACAACTATCTTCATCCGCTTCATCCTGCCCCTCTAAATTTGACTTGTGTGATCCGTGAAATTAAGGTTGGAATTATAAATCACACCCCATGTAATGTAAATACAAAACACTTTTTTGTTGAACAGAGTTGGGGCGGCGATGTATACTGGGCGTGTTATGATGACGAAAAGTCTTGAAGACTACCTTGAGGCGATACATCGGCAGATTTCCGAAACGGGCATCGCCCGAGTCGTAGATGTGGCACACGTACTCGGAGTCAAGATGCCATCGGTGAATAACGCTGTAAAAGAACTCGCAAAACTAGGATACGTGGAGTACGAGCGCTATAGAGAAATCAAGATCACCGATGAAGGCAAACGCCGTGCAGAAATGATTTTCGAGCGGCACACCATTCTAAAAAGCTTTCTACTGTCTATCGGAGTTTCCGAGGAGAATGCAGACAGGGACGCGTGTTCTATGGAACACATCCTCAGCGCAGAGACGCTCGACAAGCTCAAGTCCGCAACGGTCAAGAAGGTAAAACGCCCCCGGTGACGTACGGGAAGTCATCTTAGGCCGACAGGTGGCCCCAGAACCTCACGAAGCACGATCGCCCTCTGCGCCATTTCACCGGAAGTCAATCCGTCCATTTTAAACACAGGATGAGACAATCCTGTGTTAACATAAGCCTTCTTATACTTTCCGTGGGGGAATTCAGGCTTGTCAAGCACGTTGGAGACTATCGGCGGCACTGGTGCAGGAGGAGATGACGGCGGTGGCGGTCGGGGTATCTGTGTTCTGACAACCTCCTGTCCAGGATAAATCCAGCGGCGCATCTTAGGGTGGACTCCCTCCGGCGAATCGAACTCATGGTCATCGAGTTCCGGGACAGGCTCCCTTTCGCGTCTAATCTCTTCGAGCACGTCGAAAATGGATTTTCCGTCAACACTGGATTCGTCAGGCGTGGTGCCAGCCCGAGGCCGGTTCTGCTCCAACTTCGCGGCCTCGCGCACCGTTCTCACGAGCGCGATACCACCGAACACCAGAAATAGAAAAAACAGTTCTATCATTATTTACGAGTTTCCGGAGCACCCGGTCTTGCGATGGAGTTGCGCATTTCAGTATCAGACTCGATGTTCTGGAGTCTGTAATAATCCATTACACCAAGTTTGCCTTCGCGCAGAGCCTGCGCCATCGCCCTTGGGACTTCAGCTTTGGCCTCGACAACCTTGGCCTCCATCTCCTGAACACGGGCGCGCATTTCCTGCTCAAGCGCAACGGCCATGGCGCGGCGCCCCTCCGCCTCAGCCTGACGTAGCTGTTTGTCCGCGTTGGCACGTTCGGTTTCCAGTTGTGCGCCGACGTTAGCAACGTCACTTACGCTGGCTACGGAAATATCGGCTATATCGATTGACACAATTTCAAAGCCCGTCTGGGAATCCAGACCGCTTGCAAGAACCTTGGCGGAAATCTGGTCGGGATTTTCGAGCACATGCTTGTAAGTCTCGCAAGATCCGATCGATGATACTATGCCTTGACCTACACGCGCGATAATAGTCTCCTCGTTTGCTCCTCCCACAAGACGGTCGATATTGGCGCGCACTGTGACCCGAGCCTTTACGAGAAGCCGTATGCCGTCCTTAGCAACTGCGTCTAGCATGCCAGATCCGCCCGACCCAGTCTTTGGAGCCGGACAGTCTATCACTTTCGGATTAACTGACGTGCGTACAGCCTCAAGCACGTCGCGTCCAGCCAGGTCGATAGCCGTCGCCTTCTTGAAGTCTAGCTTTATGCCAGCCTTGTCGGCCGCGATCAGCGCGTTCACAACGTTTATGACATCGCCGCCGGAGAGGAAATGGCTCTCGAGGAGGTCGGTGCTAATGGAAAGCCCCGCCTTGACAAGCCTGATGCGGGCATCAACAATCAACGCCGGATTTACGCGCCGGAACTTCATGCCGATCAGAGACCAGAGCGAAACCCTGGCAGACGACACCAAGGCGCGGATCCAAATACCGATGACCTGAAGTACAAGCCCCAGAATTATAATTGCCGCTAGGAACAATATGCCGATTATGACATTTCCAAGCGCCCCGTTTGCCGCCGCGATTATGGTCAGATTCATTGTATCCGTCTCCTTTTTTCCTGCTGTTTAATCTTAAATTTTCTCTACTACAACGCGGTTGCCCTCGACCTCGACCACACGCACTTTCGTGCCTTGTTCGATGTTCTCGCCGCGTGTCACCACATCCACCCTTTTGCCGCCAATTTCCGCAAAACCGGCTGGACGCAGAATGGTCACGGCAACGCCTTCAGATCCTAAGAGCTCCACAAGCCCGACATCGTCGGCGCGCGATTCCTTCATATCGGTTTTGAGAGAAAGGTTCCTTCCAACGAAAGTGTCCGGGAAAATCCGTACCACTAGATAGACCATGAGGCATCCTATGAGGATGGCCAACGCCGCCAGCAAATACCCGGTGGCGCCGCCAAAAGTGGATACCGCGAAGTACGCCGCAGCCAATAGCGCCATCACCCCCAGCACGCCGAGAACACCGCCTGGAAGAAATATTTCGACCGTCATTAAAAAGGCGCCACCAAGAACCAATGCTATATAGGTTTTCATGCCGCAATTCTAACAAACAAGTAAAGACAAAACAATAAAAATTAAAAAGCCCGGACATTGACTGTGAGCGACGCTTTTAATATCATTCAAAGCCGTGAGCAAGCGTAACACAAAGGAAACGTCGCCTCTGGTGGATGCAACGGTCATGGCCGGATTTCCGTCGCCGGCGGAACAGTACACCGAGGCTCCGCTGGATCTGAACGAGCTTCTAGTAAAACACCCTGCCGCAACTTTTTTCGTAAGGGCGGCCGGGGATTCGATGATAGATGCGGGCATACGGCCAGGTGACATTCTGGTCGTGGACCGAAGCATGGAACCACACGATGGCGCGGTCGTAATCGCTGCGTTGGACGGAGAGTTCACGGTTAAGTTTTTCAGAAACGACGGAGCCGGAGTCAGGCTCGAGGCTTCAAACCGCCGCTACAAGCCCATCATTCCAGACGGCGAGGCAGAGTTGCGGATTTTCGGTGTGGTCACAGCCGTGATTCACAAGTTTGAGGCTGCTCAATGATCGGCCTCGTCGACGGCAATAATTTCTACGTGTCCTGCGAACGGGTGTTCGATCTGTCGCTCGAAGGCCGACCCGTGGCTGTCCTAAGCAACAACGACGGATGTGTGATCTCCCGATCGCAGGAATTCAAGGCGCTAGACATTCCCATGGGCACGCCGTACTTCAAATTAAAGCCCATTATGGCCAAAAGTGGCATAGTCCTGAAGTCGAGCAACTATGAGCTATACGGAGATATGTCGCGCCGCCTCGTCCAGATATTGCACGAGTTCGCCCCTGTGGTTGAGCCGTATTCCATTGACGAGGCTTTCATCGAGTTGTCGATTCCTAGTCTAGACTACTATGCATATTCAAAGGAAATAAGATCAGCAATTCTGAAGTGGATCGGCATACCGTGCGGAGTCGGGTTCGCACCAACCAAGACGCTCGCGAAAATCGCCAACCACATCGGCAAGAAAAGACCGGAAGGGGTGTTTATCATGCCAGCCGATGCCTCTAACGTCCTGCGCGACCTGACCGTAGAGGAAGTTTGGGGCATCGGCTCCAGACTCGGTGTAAAGCTGCGCAGCCGTGGCATAAGAACGGCACTCCAGCTCGCGCAGGCTGATATAAAAAAACTTCAGGACGCTTTCAGCGTTAACGTAGCACGAACGGCGCTCGAACTCCGCGGAACACCCGCTGTCGTAGACGAAGATCCTGAAGACTTGTCGCAAAGCGTCTCGTGTTCGAGATCTTTCGGATATCCGGTGGAGGATTTGCGTGAACTCGAAGAGGCGGTATCATTCTACACCGCAAGCTCCGCTGAAAAACTGCGTAAAGAAAAGCAAATAGCCGCAGGTGCGAACGTATATTTCCAGTACTACCCTGAATATGGGACCTCGCCTTCTGATGGGGGATTCACCTCAACAACAGTGGCTTTTGAACCGCTGACCGACGACACGTCAAGCATGCTCCATGCGATCCGGCCTGCGTTGCGTGGCATTTACCGCGAAGGTCGCCGCTATAAAAAAGCCGGAGTCGTCTTCTTCGGACTGGAACCCAAGGAAAAGCCACAACCGGATCTGTTCACAGTCGCCAAGGCAAAACCAAAAAGAGACGGGCTTTACCAAGTTGTAGACGAAATAAACAGCCACCATGGAAGGGGCGCTGTCTTCACACTGTCTTCAGGAATCGAACGCAAATGGGCGATGAAGCGCGGCATGCTCTCCCCGAGCTATACTACGCGGTGGAACTCACTTCCATCTGCAAAGTAACCGGTGCTAAAGTAAATTAAGAGCCCAAAGAAGCCCGCGGGTTACTATCTCCTGAACCTCCGGCGTGGTTTTGAAATCCTCGACATTGTGTCCTAATGAACTGTAGAATATTTTCCCTTCACCGTAACGACGCGTCCAGACAACCGGCATCACCGTGCCCGCTATCCACGAGGCGTGCTCGCTTGTAAAAGTCGTAGTGGCGAGGACATTGTTGGAAGGATCGACGTGCATGTAGTACTGTTCACTCTGCATCTTGAACCTGGCCGGGATGCCAGCCATTATCGGATCGTCTTTGGCTATGACGTCGACAGTGTAGTCGATCTTCCCGCCTGGATGAGCCACCCACTGGCCGCCCACCATGAACTGGTATTCGGTGTTGTTGCGAAAGGCGTCGTCCATCCCACCATGCCACCCTCCGCACGACACGCCGCTTTTGACAGCCTTGAGCAGTGCCTTTTCAGCTTCGCTCGAAATCGACCCCATCGTCCACACGGGCACAATCAAGGCGTATTTGTTTTCAAGCTCCGGGTCGAGCAGGCAGTCCTGCGTTTCGAATATGTCGACCTGCACTTCATGTGCGCGTAGACGCCCGGCTATAATGTCGGAAGTTCCAACGGGGTCAGGCCCGTTCCAGCCACCTCGGAAAATAAGCGTTTTTTTCATTTTTAAAACTACCTTTGCGTTCTTGTTTGTTCAATCGAGTTCCCCGGACTTGAGACCCATGGGGAGCGGCGCTGGCCGTTCACAGGTACTACCGAGCTGCACGGTATTGCCAGATGCGGCGGAATCGCAGATCGAACACATCACGTCTATCACGTGGAACGCTAATTCGCCGCTACACCTGTGCTTGCGACCGCTTGCGATGGCGGCACCCATGTCGGCCAGTCCGATTCCACGCATGTTGCCATTGTATATAAAGTTGTTGTCCACACGAGCCCAGTCCGAAGTGATACCGGCTTTAAATATGCGTATATCACCGTCAAAGCAATTAGGGTCAGGCACGTGCATGCTACCCTCGGTGCCGTGCAACTCTATATCGCAAAAATCCTGAGTGCCTCCACACGTCGAAACTCGTTATTAGAGTAATCACTGCCCCCGACTTAAACTTTAATATGGCGGACACATGGGTATCCACCTCAACAGGGAACGTCTTGCCGACATTGGCCTTTATGCCTGTGCGTTCATCGGTAGAGCGGTTCGCCATGGCCGTGACTTTTTCAACTGGCCCGAGCAGATTGACAAGCGCCGTGATGTAGTAAGGCCCCATGTCGAAGAGCGGACCGCCGCCTTTAAGATAATAGAAGGCGGGAGATGGATGCCACGATTCATGGCCGTGGCAAAGCATGAAAGCTGTTCCAGACACGACATCGCCTATAAGCCCATCATCAACAAGCTTCCGGCAAGTCTGGTGCCCGCCACCGAAAAATGTGTCAGGCGCACTGCCAACTCGCAGATTGTTCTTGCTGGCAAAATCTATAACGTAGCGAGCGTCTTCGCGGTCGAGCCCGAAAGGTTTTTCGCAGTGGACGTTTTGCCAGCCTCCAGCGCACGCATGTTTATTTCGGAATGCGCAGCAGGCGGCGTAAGATTAAGCACGGTATCGATTGCTGGATCGGACAGCAACTCGTCAACCCCCATCGCCTTAAGGCCGAACTTCTCGACACAGGCTTGGGCTGCTTCTGGACGTAAATCGGCGCAAGCCGTTATTTTCATTTGACTGAACGTCGGAGCGTTTTTCAGATATGCCCCACTTATGTTGCCGCAACCGATCAACCCTACATTCATTTAGCACCTTTATGACTATCTGTTTTATGATTATCTATGGAGGATGCCCTTAAGAGTTTTTACCTAATACTCTGTAGCGCTTCCCGTAGCTTGGCGGCGGAAGCTTCGAGCGCTGTCTGTTCGTCCTGCGGCAGATCTGCCACAAGTATCTTCTCTACGCCGCCCTGCCTGACCACGCAGGGAACGCTGAGAGCTACATCGTCCAGACCATACTCGCCCTCAAGCGCGATTGACACGGAAAGGATGCTCCTCTCGTCGCGCAGAATGGCACTCGCAATACGCGTCAAGGCCAATCCTATAGCATAATACGTTGAGCCCTTGTAGCTGATAATATGGTAGGCGGAATCACGCACCTGCTGGACGATCGACTCGCGGTTGCGCATGCCGCCGTCCTTGCATTTGCCGCACGCTCGGCAGTAGTCTTCAATCTTCAGACCGGCAACATGAGTGAGTGACCACGCGGCGAATTCCGAATCTCCGTGTTCTCCCAGAATGTAGCCATACACGTTGCGGGAATCGACTCCGCAGTCTTTGCTAAGCGCCTGCCTGAAGCGCGCGGTATCGAGCACCGTGCCTGAACCGATAACACGCGTGCGCTCCCAACCAGACGCCTCCAGCGCGATTTTCGTAAGCACGTCCACCGGGTTGCTCACTATAACCATAACGCCATTGCAGCCTGAAGCCGCGACTTTCTTCGCAACGTCTTCGACAATGGCAGCGTTCCTTTTTAGCAAACTTATCCGGGTTTCTCCTTCTTTTTGTTTAGCACCGGCAGTTACAACAACGATATCGCTGTCCGCGTAATCGGCATCGCTCCCGGCATGAAAATCAACCTGAGGCAGGAAAGGCTCGCCGTGCTCCAAATCCATAACCTGACCGAGGGCATAGTTGAAAAACATATCGGTGAGGCAGATATCATCTGCGACCCCGCTTTGCGCAAGCGCGTACGCGAAAGTGGATCCAACCGCGCCCGCGCCAACTATGGTGACTTTTCTTTTCTTATTTTGCATAGACAACATATTTTTATAGATTCGTGTTTTTTGGTGCGAGATTCTCAGCCCTTGGACATTTCTCTGCGAGCCTGCCATTTGACGAACGCGTCGTCCCAAGACTGCGTATTTTCTGGATGCCAGTGTGTAAGCTCTATCGAATCGCGTATTAGTCGGCGCCCTTCGTCAAAAGAGGCAAGGTCGCCGGTCGCGACCATCTGTGCTACAGCATTACCCATGGCGGCTCCCTCCGCGGGACCGCATGCAATATCTACATTCAAGGCGTCTGTCGCCATACGGCAGTGCATTTCATCCTTGGTGGCGCCTCCTATCATGTGCAGAACATCGCGTTTGCGCCCGGTCAGCTTCTCGAGTTCCGCCCAGACCTCGCGATAACGCATTACTATACCCTCTAGTGCCGCCCGGTAGAATTGGCCTTTAGTTTCTGGAGCCTTCTGGCCAGTCCGATTGCAGAACGCAACTATCTTCTCTGGCATCCTTCCTGGAGACTGGAATTCGGGATAGTCTGGATCTATCAGAGAACGGAAAGGCTCTGCCTGCTGAGCGTCGCGCATCAGATCGTCGAACGACGGAGCGTTGCCACCCGCCCCCCACGCGCGCCGAAGTTCCTGCACCATCCACATTCCTGTGCAGTTCTTCAGAAAGCGGAACTTGCCGTTAACAGCACCCTCGTGAGTGTAGGAGAGTTTGTACGAAAGATCAGAGAGTACCGGCTTGGAAGTCTCTACTCCGAGAAGTGCCCAAGTACCCGTCGCCAAATACCCCCACGATGAGTCCGGATCCGCTGGTACAGAGGCCACGGCGGATGCAGTGTCATGTGAACCGACGACTGCAAGCGGCACGCCTTCGAGTCCGGGCACGCCCATAATTTTGCCAAGCATCTTGCCGGGTTGCACCGGGTGAGAGAGCAAACACGACGGCACGCCGACCTGATCCAGCATATCAAACGCCCAGCTCCGCGTGTTTACGTCAATCATTTGGCTCGTGCTCGCAATTGTAGCCTCGTTAGCCTTTTCACCGCATAGCAGAAAGTTTATTAGATCCGGCATGAACAGGAGTCTGTCAGCCTTTGGAATCAGCGAGTCGCCCTCCCGAGTCTCGGCATATAGCTGAAAGATGGTGTTAAAGCCCAGAAACTGAGTGCCGGTTGTCTTGTACAGGTTGCTGCGGCCGACCTTGCCGCATACCTCATCCATGTTGGCCTGCGAATTACGTGCATCTCGGTATGCATACGGCAACGAGAGCATGCGGCCGCACTTGTCCATAAGAGAGTAGTCGACGCCCCATGTATCTACGCCCACTGCCGCGATCTCGCCGTATTTCGCCTTGGCCTCTGACAATCCCGCCCGGATACTCGAGATCAGTGAAGGAACGTTCCAGTAAAAATGCCCATTCAGGTTCACCGGTACGTTTTCAAAACGGTTTACGGTCTCCATGGCAATCTTTGTTCCATCATAAACCGCTGCGATCACTCTGCCGCTACCCGCCCCCAAATCTACAGAAAGAAAAGTTTTTTTCATGACACTATTACACCCCAAATTAAGGCTTATAAAACCGATGGTGCCAAACGCCCCTCGATACGGTTCGTATCATACCAGACCCAACCTCTGCCTGTCACCCGAAAAAACGTACCACGGAGGACATTCCCGATTTCTGCTCTTTGGTTTTTTGATGCGCCCCGCGTACCCGTGTGTCACAGGCTCAACACACCGCAACAAAGGCAGACGCTGGCCTATGCTTCTAAGGTAATTCAGAGCAATATCACGGAAAAAAGGGAAGTCACATAACTTGATTCTTTTATAATCTTAACCTTTTTGATACAATGTCGCTTTAATCTGCACCATAAAAGGAATTCATTACCATGAGCGGTTTTTTCGGCGTCGTCTCCAAGGAGAATTGCGCCTCAGATCTTTTCTACGGCACGGACTACCATTCACATCTTGGCACGGTACGCGGGGGAATGGCGCTGTGGGCAGACAACAGGTTCCACCGGAGCATACACGATATCTCCAACTCCCCATTCAGAACTCGATTTGATTCCGACTATGCCGAGTTTGCCAAACACGACCCTCGCTCCGGCATCGGGATTATAAGCGACACAGACGATCAACCACTGATTTTCCTATCGCACCTCGGTCGCTACTCTCTGGGCACTGTAGGGCGCATCTCAAATATCGAAGAGATAACAAAAAAACTGCTGAAAAACAACAACTCGCAGTTCGCCGCCATGCAGTCGGGCGTAATAACGCCAACCGAGGTGGTCGGGAACATCATAAACTCCCAGGCGACAATAGAGGATGGCATTCAATACGTCCATGACACGATTGAAGGTTCTTGCTCTATACTGTTGCTCGCTGAAAACAATGTCCTCTACGCAGCTCGTGACAAGTTCGGGCGAACGCCAATCGTGATTGGACGAAAAGATGAAGGCTACTGCGTCGCATTTGAATCCTGTAGCCTGCCGACTCTTGGCTTCGAAGTAGTCCGCGATATCGGCCCCGGCGAAATCGTAAAAGTTACGGCCTCCGGCATAGAGACCGTTGTGCCTCCACAGCCTGCCGAAAACGAGCGCCTCTGCGCATTCCTGTTCGTCTACTTTGGATACCCGGCTTCGGCGTACAACGGCAGGAACGTCGAGGAAACGCGTTACCACTGCGGCAGGATTCTAGCAAGGCGCTCTGGCATCGATGCGGACACCGTGGCAGGGATTCCTGACTCGGGCGTTGGCCACGCTCTCGGGTACGCCCAGGAAGCGGGGATCCTCTACACGCGCCCATTCGTAAAATACACGCCCACATGGCCTCGCAGCTTCACGCCCACCGAGCAGTCGCTCCGCAAACGCATTGCTCAGATGAAGCTCATCCCAATCCCTTCGCTGATAAAAGACAAGAGAATCGTATTCTGCGATGACTCTATCGTACGTGGGACACAGCTCCGGGACCAGACGCGCCGGATGCGAGCCGCGGGAGCAAAGGCTGTGCATATACGCATCGCATGCCCACCGCTGCTGTATCCGTGCAATTTCCTGAACTTCTCGCGCTCAAACAACATCACAGACCTAATCACCCGACGTATCATAAACGACATGAGGGGAGAAGGCGCGAACGCCATAGATTTCCGCGATCCTAACAGCGATGAGTACAAAACCATGGTCGCTCGCATACGTGAAGGCTTGGGCATAGACTCTCTCGCCTTCCAACATCTCGACGACCTAAAGGCGGCCATCGGCTTGGAAGGGCTCTGCACCTACTGCCTCAGCGGCGAGGATCGCGGGATGCCAAACACATCCTGCGCCGCAGGCTGTTCAACCTGCAACGCAAAGTGTTCTTCCAGATTCTAAGAGGCAGGACAAACAGCCGTCTCAGATCTGCTTTACAAAAATCTAGTACGTTAAAACACGTGGCAGAGTCTTTGCCTCTTCCACCCACTTAGCAACTTCTTTCTCGACAGGAACGCGGCGGACAAGCTTCTTCTCTGCATTTACTTTTTCCATCGCTGCTGTCAGGTTCTGCACGTTGCGTTGAGCAAGCTCGGGGACAGTGTCGACTCCCGCCGCTTCAAGCAGTTCTGCGTATTCAGACCCCACTCCATTTATGCGGAATAAATCAACCATGTTGGCGAACTTGAGAATCTCTTTTTCCGATAAGCCGGATTTTTCCGCTAATTTTTTCCTCATGGAAGAAGTCGTGCAGCTCTCAAGAAGCGCATCGGTCGTCGCGATGCCGGCTTCGCGCAACTGTGCGCCTTTAACTGAACCAATTCCTTCAACTTCTTCTATCTTGTTATTAGCCATTTGTATTCCTTGTGTTTTTGTTTTCCACTTACCGATTAAGCAAGCGGCACCGCCCCGTTTGAGGGGTGATAATATGACAAATTACGCGGGGCTTAGAGCCTTATGTTCTTCAGCGCATCCTCCAGCTTTTTAAGGTCCTCTTGTTTCACCTTCCCCTTAAGTTTATCTCCGAGTTCTTCCGTTATTTTCTCGGTCGTGACCTGAGTCGCCACGCCTGCAATTAGGCGCTGGACTTCATCACGGAGCGCGCGCGAGTTGATTCTGGGGCTTTTCGCGGTGCCGGATACGGGAAGCCGGACGCTGCGTCCTTTCAAGTAGTTGTACGCCGATGAACCGACCATTTTTTCGCTTAGCTTTACGTCGACAATATAGTCTAGCGACCCGTCGAGACCGACCGAACCCGATATGCGCAATTCTTCGTCGTCAATTACAAGATCAAGAGGATCTGGGAATAAACGCCCCCCTTTGCAGGCGACTCTCATTGTTTGATTGGTGATTGTCACTTCTTTGTGTTTTAACCCTAATGCTCCGGCTATATCCTCCAAGACCCCAGACGCCGCGAGGCGCGTATCCCGGAGGTTGGCCGCCGCCTTCCATTCCATCCCTTGCGCAATATTCTCTGAAAGAGGAACCGCGAATTCTTCCAGTCCAATCGAAATCCTGCCAGACAACACAGCGCAGCTTCTAAGTATGGGATGTACACGAGAGAGCTGTTGCTGAAGGAAATCCTGCGTGATCTTGGCATCTTTCAACACCAGTGAATCGATCGGGAGCGTCATAATCGGCGGCTCCTCCAGCAGATCGACAGTGGGAGCAGCGTTGACGGAGCCCTCGTTGAGCGTACCAGCCGCACGCAAGTCAAGTTTACCGTCTCCCGCCACCACAGACATATCCGCGCCCTCTATTGCCATGCCCGCGGCTTCAAGGGTATTAACTGATAATCCCGCCTCCACCTCCATATTTGCAAGCATGTAACGCGTCCCGTCTCCAAGAGGCAGAAAGACCTTGAACGGCCGCGAACTTTTTCCCGCCGCCCTGACATCCTTGATACCACGCTTGTCCAACAATGCCTGGGTAGTGTCCAGATCCAGATCTAAAACGCCGGAGGCACTTGCCTGACGCTCGGTTTGAAGCCCCTTAACTTTTCCGGCTCCCTTCACCGCCGCAGGGCCTGCCTCAACGCTGAATGCGTCTACAGTCAAGTCGTCGTTTTCAAATGTCGCTCCTGAAACCGTAGCCTTGAGCCTATCAGCGAAAGCATTCTCTTCCTCGACTCCAGTCAATTTCATCAGCGGAGCCAATTCGGCGTCAACCTCTCCGGCGATGCCATTAAACGCCATGGACTCCCAACGTATTTCATCAGCGTTGAACGCGGCCTTTGCGAAAGGGACTTCCGCTGCGACTTTGAGTTGTTTGACAGAGGTGAAATCCAGCGTCGGGAACAGAGCCGATGCATCGACAGAGCATGTGGCGAATTCAAGCGGCTTCTCCCCCGCCACCTTCACATCCTTGCCGTCTATACGGACGTTTACCGCTATGCCTCCGTCGCTACCGGTCCAGCCGCCACGCATGTCGAGTTTACCTATCGCCTTCGGCTCGGCTCCGAGATCAAGCACCTGCCCCAAAGCCGCGTGCACCGCCCCCAGATCGGCGCTGCCATTGACATCGCCCTTCTCCAGATTGCCCTCTACTGCCAATGTGGCAGGCTCGGAGCTGAATGTAATCACAGCACTCTCAATCTCCCGCGCTTTAGACACGTTTCCAGTGAATCCAAGGGAAACCGGCAAATCAATCTTTAGAGGTTTGCCATTAAGCATCGCCTCGGCTCCGTCGGAACGAAGCAACGCGAACAACTTTGCCCCCCCGTTTTGGCCAGCCGCTTCCGCGTCAAACAAAACTACCGCCTTTTGCAGCTCAATTCCTTCTCGAAGCTTCAACGTCTCCGGAAGCTGCGCCGCAACTGCCGCGATATCAAGCTCGCCTTTCGCCGCCAGCATGCCATCCGGTGAGTCCCCCTGAGCCAAACCAATCAACTTGCCAGACGCCTTCATTATCGCGAAAGGCGAATCCAAAGACAATGCGTTGATTTCCACAGCGTCTGCGCCGAGCAGCATATCAACATCAACCGTGGCGGCATCCCATTCCGGCTTGTCGTTACCGAGCGCGCCGCCTTCGAATCGTACGCCACTAGTGCTCAGTGTGCCCTTCAACTTGAAATTCGACTTATCAGCACGATTGACTTTCAACCGGAAATCAGCATTACCTGTCGTAATGCGGGGACGCACCTCGTCAATGGGTAAGAAAGCGTCTAGAGCGGCCAGATCGACTGGAGGCACCACGATATCGGTCTCGAAAGCCGCTGCCTTTGGATCATCTATAAGATTGCGGAGGGATGCGACATTCGCTTTAGCTGAAAACTTGTCAGAACCGACAGATTCCGCCCCCTCGATCTTAGGCAACCCACCTTCAACCGACACATCAAGTTTGCCTTCGTATCCGTCAAACGTGACCTCGGCTCCAATCCCACCAATGCTCACCGAAGGCGAACCCTCGACATGCGCCTCCACAGAGCCGTTGACGACAACAAGTTTGCCGAACAAATCCAGAAAAGAAGAATAGTCACCCTCTTTGGCGGTCGCTTCCCCTGACGGTTGAGCCGGGGCGGTTGAAGTTGACTCTGGAATCCGTTTGCTTTCTGACGAAGGTATGGTGGCTCGCTTGACGCCACCCTCAGGCAAGGCGGACGCGCTTAATGTAACAGCAGGGCTGTTCACCGAAATCGAGCCGAACCGCCTAGGAGGGCGCAACCACGACAGAATTCCCTCGGATATCGAGACAGAATCAACAGCACACGAAAACGAACCGTCTCGCATTTTCACCACTAGGTTTTCAAGGCCGCAAGGGCTACGCCAGCGCCAGCGCCAGTTGCCGATCTCTACATAGGAGTCCGGCATTTCTGCATTGATCTTGTTGACCACGATGTTGCGTACCGCAGCTGATGACATTATTAAGGGCGCCGTTAAGACAAGCGCCGCAAGCACAACAACGGCCATAATCAGAAAACGCACAAACCCGCGCAGGAAACTCCGCGAACGCCGGCGCGGTTTTTCTTGTATCGCGTCGTCGAGCAATTCTCTGTCTATTGGGTTTTGGGCTTTGTTTGGCTTCTCAGTCATTGCAGTCCTCCTCTATCTTTTTGCATTATACACGCTTATACTCCCTAAGGTCAATTATTGACTTCATTGACTAAATAAACGACTATGTTGCTCCAAATGGAGACATCGATATACCGCCACA
>CAYOPG010000003.1:50193-68475 GCA_964405775.1 uncultured Lentisphaerales bacterium | reverse complement strand
TGTATACGACAGTCCTACCAATTAAGGTTACGGCAGTACGTGTGGATAGTTTCCACCGTCTTCCTTTGAAGCGTATTCGCCTTTGGCGTTCGGGCAGGTGACGTTGCCGTCTGTTTTCAGGGTATAGTCCGTTGTTCCAAGCGGGCATTTGGGGGTTTTCGTCGCCTTGATGAAGCCATCGGTGCCGATAAGAGCCTCTACATTTGCGGGATCCGCGTTCTCTTCCAGGCGATACTGCTCAGCTGCGCCGAAGATCTGCTTCATGTTCGCAATACACGCGTTCATATTCGCTGTTTTGCGGTTCCTGACAAAGTTCGGGATGGCGATGGCAGCCAAAATGGCGATAATCGCAACCACGATCATTATTTCTACTAAGGTGAAACCCATCTGTGACTTCTTTTTCATTTTCAGTTTCCTTGTTATTGTTTTCATTGAGTGACGCCCAAAGGGGCATCACGTCATACCTAGCAACATGCGTGCCAAGCCTTTTTTTAATGTGGAAATCAAGTCTGGCGCTTTGGCGCAGGAGGTTGCACGTATATGTATGTTATTGGTTATCAACATGTTGTGTGAAATTTGATCTTCCATGATGACAATGCTGTTTGTCCACACCAATTTAAACAGACAAGACTGCCGGTTTTTCAAAAATGAGAAAAGACCGCCCCTGATTCTTCTTGCAACAACTGGTTTGGCAAAGTGGCTTTTAAATAGGTGTAAGCCTGCGGGCGAGCTTGCTGTTCAGCTAAAACTGCTGATGAAACGTGCGGTTAACAACGTCAAGTTGTTGTTCGCGTGTGAGTTTAATAAAGTTCACGGCATATCCTGAGACGCGAACCGTAAGCTGCGGGTATTTCTCGGGATGGTTCATGGCATCCAGGAGCACTTCGCGCTGAAGGACGTTTACGTTAAGGTGGTGACCGCTGTCAGTGAAGTATCCATCAAGCAACGAGATGAGGTTCTCGCTTTTCTCCTCCGGGGTCCTGCCCAAAGACTCCGGTATTATTGAGAAAGTATTGGAAATTCCGTCCTCGGCGAAATCGTATTGCAGCTTCGAGACCGACCTGAGGGAGGCGATGGCGCCGCTCAGATCGCGTCCGTGCATTGGGTTGGCGCCGGGGGCAAAAGGTTCGCCAGATTTCCGCCCGTCGGGCGTCGATGTGGTTTTCTTGCCGTACATTACATTGGATGTGATGGTGAGGATCGAGAGGGTGGGGCGCGATTTCCGATACGTGTGGTGTTTGGCGAATTCTCGGTAGAAACTCCGCACCACCTCGACTGCGATCTCGTCAACGCGGTCGTCGTCGTTGCCGTATTTGGGGAAGTCTCCCTCAATCTCGAAATCTATCGCCAAACCAGCCTCGTTTCTGATGGGTTTGACCTTAGCGTATTTGATTGCTGAAAGGCTGTCCACCAGCACGGACAGTCCGGCGATGCCGCCCGCCATGGTGCGCACGATCGTGTCGTCATGCAGCGCCATCTCGACGCGCTCGTAGCAATATTTATCGTGCATGTGGTGGATTATGTTCAGAGTATCCATGTACAGCTTGGCGAGCCAGGCCACGACCTTGTTGAAGTTGATCGAAACTTCGTCGAAATCAAGCGCGTCGCGGTTGCTCAATATGCGTAGCTCCGGGCCGACCTGAATGTTGTCGTACATGACATCCATGCCGCCGTTAATCGCGAAGAGGAGTGCTTTGGCGAGGTTGACGCGCGCTCCGAAAAACTGCATCTGCTTGCCGATGCGCATTGCGGACACGCAGCAGGCGATGCCGTAGTCGTCTCCGAACTTTGGAAGCATCAAGGTGTCGTTCTCGTACTGAATGGACGAGGTGCGTATTGAGACTTTGGAGCAGAAGCGCTTGAAGTTTTCCGGCAGTCGCGGGCTCCAGAGAACTGTGAGGTTCGGCTCTGGGGCAGGGCCCAGATTGAAGAGCGTGTTGAGAAAACGGTACGACATCTTCGTAACCATGTGGCGGCCGTCTGCCGCCATGCCGGCTATTGATTCGGTCACCCATGTCGGGTCGCCGGAGAAGAGTTCGTCGTAGGATGGCGTGCGAAGGAATCTCACCATTCGCAGCTTCATCACGAAATGGTCGACCAGCTCCTGTATTTCCGCTTCCGAGTATTTCCCGCTCGCGACATCCTCTTCTGCGTAGCAATCGAGAAACGTCGATATGCGGCCTATGGACATCGCGGCGCCGTTCTGTTCCTTAACCGCCGCCAGGTATCCGAAATAGAGCCACTGTATGGCTTCCTTAGTGTCCTCCGCCGGACGCATGATGTCGAAGCCGTATGAGGCGGCCATTTGTGCCAGTTCCTCAAGTGCGCGTATTTGTTCCGCCGTCTCTTCGCGTTTGCGTATGAGTCCGGAGTCCATAATATCGCGAACCATTTCCGATTTAGCCCGTTTTTTGTGTTCGATAAGAGCCGCGATGCCATACAAGGGTATGCGGCGGTAGTCTCCAATTATCCGGCCTCGGCCGTAGGCGTCCGGCAGCCCGGTGATGATTCCTGTATGCCGGGCGAGCTTCATCTCGTCGGTGTATGCGTCGAAAACGCCGTCGTTGTGAGTTTTGCGGTATTTGAAGACGTTTTCTATTTCGGGGTCTAACTCGCGGCCGTAAGCTTTCAGTTCGCTTCTGACAAGGCGAATTCCTCCCATAGGCATGATTGCCCGCTTGAGCGGAGCGTCTGTTTGCAGCCCCACGATTTGCTCAAGGTCTTTGTTTATGTATCCCGGAGAGTGGGAGACAATCGTGGAGATTGTCTTGTCGTCTATATCGTGAACGCCGCCTAGCGCGCGTTCCTCTTCCATGAGAGTGACTACCTGCGCCCACAGCTTGGAGGTGCGTTCGGTCGGCGGGCTCAGGAAGGACTCGTCGCCATCGTAGGGCGTATAATTACGCTGTATGAAGTCCCGTACATTGACTTCGTTTTTCCACGGCCCTCTGTTGAATTTCATTTTCACCTCCCGCTTAAATACGGCACGTAGTGTAACACAGGGGCTTCCCGATGTCGACATCGCGATTGCGAAAAGTTAAGGGTTGTTATATTATCTCGTACGTCTTTGGCAGGGTGGGGACTCTGCCACACGCTATTTGGTGATACCACATGAAATACGATCAACTGCATAAATCCGGCGCATCTATACGGCAGCTTTTTCTGGCGGCGATAGCGGTTGTCTGTTGCGCACAAGCGGTTTGTGCGGAGTCGTCCGACATCCGGCTGCCAGAAGCCACATTGAAAGCGGCTGAAAAGTTGCGCAAGTTGAGTCCCATGCAGAACGCGGAAGGCAGTGCAAGCGTCTCGGGAGAGAATCTCGAGGCGCAGGACAAACTTGCGTACTTGCGTTTTGTTGAGGAAGTGCGTGGCAGACTGGAGAGGCTTACAGGTTCGTCTTTCAGCGGCGATCGATACCGCGTTTCTATATACGTGGAAGACGAGGGAGGGGAGAATGCTCCGGCGGTGGTGTACAAGTCTTTATCCTCTCCATCAGCCGGCGATCGAGGTCTGGCCACTATTCGCATAGGCGTAAAAAATCCAGCCAAGCTAGATCCGCGCGATCTGACGTGCGAACTCTGCGATGGTTTTATAGGCATGAAGGTGCTGGTGGCTGCAAGGGGCGGCGCCACGCCTCAGGCGCCGGCGCGCTGGTTTTCATTCGGTCTTGCGCACTATCTGGAGGAGGGGCGAAGACAGGATGACGCCGAGGATGTTGTTGGCGTCTGGTTCAAAGCGAAGCTTGAACCCCTTTGGCGGCTCGCACGAGAGTATTCGCCTTATGCCTCGGCGGACAGGCGCGTCGCGGCGCAGTTGGCGGCATACTGGCTTGATTTCCCGGATCGAGACGGGCGGCTTGAAACTCTTTGCGGGGAGCTGGCTGGCGGCCGTCAATGGAGTCCGAAAATTTTTTCAGAAACTTCGTCCGGCATAACCGATGACTTCGCTGCCGATAAGGATTTCGATGCATGGTTGCTAACTCGGCGCCAATCGGTATTGACCCTCGGGGTGACGCGCCCTGAAATGGTGGTTCGTGCCTGGCGCGACATGCTGCTTTTCCCGGGAGATGACCGCGTTCCGGAAGGAGTGCCGGCGGGCTCTTCCCCGGCGTTGCTGGCAGCACGTTTAGACGAGGGATGGGTGCCTGAATGCTCAATGGCAAAGATTGGTCATATCATGAGAGTGTCCGCCGGTCGTGATGACAAATTCCGGGCAGCCGCAGACGCATATCGCGAATACTTTACGGCTGTCGCGGAAAACGCGAGAATGAGAGAAAAAGACAGACTGAGCGAAAAGAAACTCCTTGAAAAACTGTCCGTAGCAGAGAGAATGCTGATTTCCTCTAAACATTCTTCAGTAAGTCAATAGGCTTGCGTCTAAAAGCAGACCAAGGGTTCATCCTGGTCCCTACCAATCACGTACCCCTATGCGTGGTGGCATCGCATTAAGCGTTTCAAGGCGCGCTTCTTCGCGCTCTTTTTCCTGCTTTAGAATTTGAGCCATTATGCGTTCAGCTTCTTTTTGCTCGGCTGATTTCGGTTCCTGCATCGGTTCGGACTGCTGCTCCTCTTGTTGTTCGGGCATCTGCGGTTGTTGATTATCGCTGGATTCGTCTTCCCCTGAGTCTGAAGAGTCTTCTTTGTTTTGGCTGTCTTCGTCTTGATTTGACTGCTGCTGCTGCTGATCCTTGTTTTGCTGTTCCTGCTGCTGATCCTGCTGTTGATTCTGCTGCGGCGGTTTTGGCAATAGGTCGTATATCAGTTGCATGTTATCCAGCGATTGCCTGGCGTTGATGCGCGCCTGGCCCGAGAGAAGTTCGTCGCCACGGCCTATGCCCATGTTCACAAGGGCGAGTGAGCCGAGCGTTTTGTCCACCAGCCCGTCGATTTCGGCGCGGACTGCCTCCGTCATCTCCATTTTGTTTGTGGAGGTGTTTGAATCAGCTTCTTCCACTTCGTTTGTCGATACGAAGTGGCGGTCTGGCGCTTCTGTACGTGTCGGCATCATCTTGTCCAGCCAGGAGCCGTACGTCTGGGCGAATACGTTGAACATGCCGTTTGCCATGGTCTGTTCGGAGATCGGGGTTCGAATGGCGGTTTTGTCGAAGACCTCTGCCAAAGCATTGCTCTCAGAATTCATTGCTTGCCGCAGGACTGCCGGCGGCTCCGTTGTGTAGGCAAGCATAGCCATTGCCGCCTCCTCGGATTGGCGTATTGCCCCCAGCGCGGATTCGTCAAGATTTTCAAGTGCGTCGACGGCTCCGTCGGCGCGGTCTTTCGCAACATCGAGCTGGTACTGGAAGTCCGCGAGCTGGCTGTTGTTTGTGATCGAGGTTCTCGCCGCCTCCATCATTTTATCTCGGATCGGGCCCCACATGTCGACGCCTTCTCGCTGAGCTACGGCGGCATTTTCGAGTAGTTGTATTCGTGCGGGGGAATCGTTGGTGAACGCTGTCGCGGCGCCTTTGAACACTTCCCGCTGCCTGCTTATCAGCTCGGTGATAAGCTCGCCGACCTCTTTATCCCCGTATTTCGCCTGAACAGCTGCTTCGTGCGCCTGGGCGCGCAGTTCTGGGATGTCAGCGAGGGCTGCCTGTAGGTTCTGTGTGCGGAGCGTATCGCCGGGGAGTTTGCGCAGAGCCTGCTGGAAGGCGGCGGCAGACTCTTCGAGCAGCTTGAGTTTTTCAGCGGCCGCTTTGCCCGCATCCTCTACCGATTCGGGCTCTATTGCAGACATTGCCTCGGCGGCTCTGAACAGAGCTACTCCTAGACCCTCGGCAGCCTTGTCGCCGTATTGGTTGTCGGACGCGATTTGACGGAATATCTCTGCTGCTTTGCCGGAGTTGCCGGCTTTCAGCGATGCTATAGCCGCGTTGAACCGCATCGTCTGCGTCAGTTCCGGATCGAGCTGTTCCTTTTCGAGAGCCTGGATGTATAAATCGGCGGCGGTGGCAGAGTCTCCACCCTGCCACGCTTTCTGAGCGCGCCGCCCGATCTCTCTGGCGTTGAGATCAGTCAGTGATCCCGGCGCGGGGGAGGCTGGAGCGGAAACCGTTTCGTTAGTTGCCGCGATGGATTTGGCTGGTAGCGCCAACAGCAGTATGGCGGTTGCAGTGGCGGCGGTCTGTTTTATCATTCGCCGTTTGCCGGGGCGGCCGCAGGAAAGTGCGGTCCCAGCGAGAAGAAGGATCACCGCCGGTATCAGAAATATCTGATAACGCTCCACCAGAGTCGTCTCTCGGCGTTCCTGCATTTCCTGCGCCTCTATCGCGCGTACATGGCGGTTGTAAAGCGAGCCCAGAGTGTTGCGCCCCGTGCCGGCGGTCTGGAGCGGGATGTAGCTGCCTTTGGAAGCGTTGGCGATGTCGATCAGCGTTTTGTTTTCCAGCTTTGTTACAACATTTTCACCACGGTATTCCATTACGGCGCCGGAGTCTTCGACGGGTATGGTTGAGCCGCGCGAGTCACCTATCCCGACACAAAAAATGGGTATGCGCCGTTCACCGGCGGCAGCGGCCTTTTCCACGGCTTTTCCTGAGAGATCCTCTCCATCCGAGATTAGAATGATAGCGTTGTGATCCGTTCCCAGATTTTCGAAAGTTTGAAGCGCGGCTTCTATCGCGCTGCCGATGTCCGTTTCACCTCTCGGTGCGGAATCGATCGTGATCCCCGCGAGAGTCTGGTTGAGGAATGCCATGTCCGTCGTGAAAGGGCAGAGCAGGGCGGCACCGTTTCGGAATGCCATTATGCCGGGGCGGTCGCCCTGCAGTACCTCAAAAAGGTCTGCCACGTCCGCTTTGGCGCGTTCCAGCCGGTTGGGATGCACATCATTGGCCAGCATTGAGCGGGAAACGTCGAGCATTATCAAAACGTTTCGACCGCTTGTCATGAAGACGTTCTCTCTCTGCCCCCATCTAGGACGGGCGGCCGCGACGACCAGAAGCGCAAGCGCGAGTGTGAGCAGCGCTATCTGGGTGTTGAACAGCGTGTCTGAAGTCCGTTGCCCGCGGTTTTTTATTGTGTTGGGGTGGACCAATTTTGATACACGGCTTTTGCCGCGGCGCCGCAGCCAAAGAATCAGCAAAGCCGGGCAGGGCACAAACCATAACAAAAGCAGAATAGCTGGATACGCGAAAGTCATTTGCCAATCATCTCCTCATTACCGTGGCATTATGCCAAAAAATGAGTAGAAAGGCAAAATATTACGCGTTAAAACCGCGCCATCCACCGAACATGCTGTTCCAGATTTTATCGATTTTCGGTTTTAGCTCTGACTGATCCCAGGCAAGTTCCTCGGAGGAGGATTCGTTCGCTAATGTGGTGAGAAATTCGGCAACGGCGTCAATCTCGGCGGCAAGTAGGTCGATGTTGATGTTTTCCATTGTGTCGTCATGCCGGTGATGGGAGACAACGCCTGCCACGCAATTCTTCCGGTGGAACCAGACGCCTGGAACGCCGCATACGGCAAACGCGAATTGATCCGTGTATGGGAAGACGTCCTTAGTTAGTTCGAAATAAAAGCCGTGGCGGTGGAATGTATCGCGCAGCAAATCCAGACAGGCATCGGAGCCGTTGTAGTTTATTGATAATCAACTGAGCACCGGAGCGGCTCCGTCGCAGTTGAACATGAACCTTCCGTCCCGCTCCACTTCCTGCCTGTGGCGTCGCACGTAGGCCGCGCTACCCACGGAAAGCTGCTCTTCGGCGCCGAAACTTATAAGCCGCAATGTGCGACGGCGTTCTCCGTGAGCAAGCATCCTGGCAAGCTCTAGGATTGCTGCCGATGAAGCCGCGTTGTCGTTGGCGCCAACAGTGCCGGCCTGCGTATCATGATGCCCACCGAAATAAATTATTCCGGCGTCCGGATCTGTGCCGGGGAGATCTACAACAACATTCTGGGACACGCTTTTACGGCGGCACCCCTCGACGCAAAGGCGGGCGCGCGTGGCTTGTTTTTTGTTCCAGAGCAGGGCGTCTGCATACGCGACGTTCATTGTCGGTAGGGCGCCGTATTCATTTACGTACGCCGGGAAAAGCCCGTCAGCCAAGGCTGAAGGGCCGGGATATCGAGTATCGACAAAAAGAAGGAACGCCGGCTTTGCCTCCATGAGGCGCCGGTAGTTGGCGGCGGTCTCGATGTGGCAACCCAGATGCACCACTGCCTTGTCGCGAAGGAAAGATATGTCATCACGCAGATAACCTGTGGCAGTGTCGAAAAAAAACTAGCGGAGCTTCCAAGGTTTTGCCGTCGGTCGAAGGCGCCGCCCCGAAAAGCGAGCAGTCGAACTGCGTCCAGACTCCATTGATCTCGACCTCGAGCGACTCTAGGTGTACAGCCCTCTCCCAAACAGGGAATTCCTCGCATGTGACCCGGACTCCCGGGATTGAGGAAGCCTCCGACACAAGGTATTCAGCGGCGGCGCGTTCGGCATCGGAGCCGGCAAGGCGCACACCAATCTCAACGGTAATTTTTCGCAAATGCTTTTCTAGGCGGACTGCCGACGCACCGGGTATTGTCATTTGTTTATATCCTTGATGGTGGGCGATACTGGACTCGAACCAGTGACCCCTACCGTGTGAAGGTAATGCTCTAACCAACTGAGCTAATCGCCCGGGGAATTGCGGAATGAAACCATAATTGGTGTCATCCCGTCAATAAGAAAAGCGATTTAAGTCTCTGTCTTCGTATAAAAATGCCGGAACGAACGCTTGAAAGTGGAGCCTCTAGGGTGTACAATGAAACCCTCTTTTTAATACAAACACCGGCGATAAACACAATGCCAATATCATACCTCCGCGGCAGTTCCGCATTTCCCGCTTTCCGACTCAACCAGCTCCAGACCGCAGTGTCTGACAAGATTGGCCGCCCCGTCTCGATACGGGCGAACTTTATATACATTTTAAATCTCACCGAGCCGTTGCCGGCTGAGATGCTCGCGCGAGCGTGTGAACTTCTCGATGCATCGGCCAGTGAGCCCGCTTCGGTGAAAAACGCCATATACGTGGCTCCTCGCAAGGGTACGATATCGCCATGGTCGTCGAAGGCAACCGACATATTCTGCAACTGTGGTTTCGTACGTGTGCTGCGTGTGGAGCGAGCCATCGAAATGTTCGTAGAAACCTCCGAAGGCAAAGCGCTTGCCCCAGCTGAGGTCGCGCCTGCTTTCCTGCTTCTGCACGACCGCATGATCGAGGGTGTTTACTGTGATCTCTCCGACATCTTCGATGTGCTTGAGCCGGCTCCTGGGCGCACTTTCGACGTCTTAGGAGAAGGCTCCGCCGCGCTGGAGCGAGCCAACAAAGAAATGGGTCTTGCGCTTTCCGAAGATGAAATCGAATATCTCCTCAAGTGCTACACGGATGCCGGGCAGAACCCGACAGACACCGAACTTCTGATGTTCGGCCAAGTGAATTCCGAACATTGCAGGCACAAGATTTTCAACGCGGAATGGATAATCGACGGCGAGAAGAAGGACATGAGCCTTTTCAAAATGATCCGCAACACCCACGCCAAGCACCCGGAGGGAACCATTGTCGCATATTCTGACAACTCCGGCGTGATAGAAGGGCACAAGACGGACTCGTTCATTTGCGCCACCGGCACAAATACCTATGGTTTTGTGAAGGATCAGGTCGACATCCCGATCAAGGTCGAAACGCACAACCATCCGACCGCCATTTCTCCATTCCCTGGCGCCTCAACCGGCGTCGGTGGCGAGATACGCGACGAAGCCGCCACCGGAATAGGATCCCGCAGCAAGGCAGGGCTTAGCGGCCTTATCACCTCCCACCTGCGCATCCCAGGCTATCTGCAGCCGTGGGAGAAGGACGCATCCGTGCCGCCACGTCTGGCGACCCCGCTCCAAATAATGACAGACGGTCCCCTCGGCGGAGCATCGTTCGGCAACGAATTCGGCAGGCCGCAGCTATGCGGTTTCTTCCGGACGTTTGAAGAGGACTGCAATGGCAAAAACTACGGCTATCACAAACCCATAATGCTCGCGGGCGGGATGGGCGCAATCAGCAGAGCCATGGTCTACAAAAAGGCGATCCCTGCCGGCTCGCTCATCGTGCAGCTCGGTGGCCCGGCAATGCGCATCGGCCTCGGAGGAGGCGCGGCCTCCTCGCTTGCTTCCGGAAGCAACGATGAGGAGCTCGACTTCAACTCCGTCCAGCGAGGCAATGCCGAAGTACAGCGCCGGTGCCAGGAGGTTATAGACTCCTGCGTTGCTCTTGGCGATGCCAACCCGATCCTCGCCATACATGACGTGGGCGCTGGCGGTCTATCTAACGCCTGCCCCGAACTTATTGAAAAAACCGGCGGCAAGTTCGACTTGCGCGCGATTCCGAGTGAAGATTCGTCCATGTCTCCCATGGAGATATGGTGCTGCGAAGCGCAGGAACGCTATGTACTGGCTATAGCGCCGGAAAACCGTGCCGCATTCGAGAAGTTGTGCGAGCGCGAGCGCTGCCCCGTGGCATTCATCGGCGTAGCAACTGGCGACCACCGTCTGGTGCTGGTAGATTCTCATTTCAACAACAAGCCCATTGACATGGCTGTATCGGATCTTCTTGGCAAACCTCCTAAAATGACGCGAGATGTCAAGCACGCAGAGCAAAGCATACCGGCTGTTGCAACAGATGCGGTTCAATCAGTTCCCGAGGCGTTTGAGCGCGTGCTGCGCCATCCAGCAGTTGCAGACAAGACGTTCCTCATATCGATCACCGACCGCGCCGTCACCGGCAAAGTGCATCGCGACCAGTTCTGCGGCCCGTATCAGCTTCCAGTCGCGGACCACGCCGTCGTAACCACTGGCTATCTGGATACCACCGGCTCCGCCATGGCATGCGGCGAGCGCACACCGGTCGCCATCGCCAATGGGCCGGCGTCTGGACGCCTTGCCGTCACGGAAGCTGTTTTGAACATCGCCACAGCTTGTGTCGGCGAAATCGGAAACATCAAGCTTTCAGCCAACTGGATGTGCGCTTGCGGTGAAGAGGGAGAGGACGCGAAACTGTTCGATACCGTACACGCCGTGGGCATGGATTTCTGTCCCGAGCTAGGAGTGTCCATACCCGTCGGAAAGGACTCCCTCTCCATGCGCTCTTCCTGGCAGGATCCCGCCACGGGGCGCGAGCACAAGCAGATATCTCCGCTCTCGTTGATAGTGACGGCATTCTCTCCCGTAGGCGATGTCAACCTCGCCGTTACGCCAGACCTCAAACCAGGGGTGTCCAGACTCGTTCTGGTTGATCTTTCCAAGGGACGCAACCGCCTTGGCGGTAGCATTCTCGCGCAGACTTGGAACATCTCCGGCGGCGATGTGCCGGATATGGATGACGTGCAGCTGCTCCGCCGCTTTTTCTCAACCCTCCAGCAACTTCTCAAGGAAGGCAGGATTCTCGCAGCGCACGACCGCTCTGATGGCGGACTTGCGACCACCCTTGCGGAAATGGCGATTTCCGGCGGACGTGGCAGTGTCATCACCCTTCCACAGGCGGCGGATCGCCACTCGCAACTCGCCGCGCTCTTTAGCGAGGAGCCGGGAATGGTGCTGCAAATCGCAGAATCGGAATTGGACAATGTCCTGAATGCGTTTGCGGAAGCCGGACTAGCCGATTCCGTCTCAGTCATAGGAGACGTTTCAGACGATAAGAATTTCAGTGTCTCGTTTGGCGGCGAAACAGCTCTCGACACGAACATCGCGCGCATACGCTCTGTTTGGTCAGAGAACTCGGTCAGAATGAGGGCGTTGCGCGACAATCCGGCGTGCGCGGAGCAAGAGCGTTTTAACGCGGCAGACTCGAACGATCCCGGCATGAATTTCAGGGTTACCTACAATCCTGACGCCATACCCAATCTCCTCAATCCGTCGGCGCGTCCCCGCATAGCAATTTGCCGGGAGCAGGGAATCAACGGCCAGATTGAAATGGCTGCGGCGTTCACGATCGCAGGCTTTGAGGCTGTGGATGTGCACATGACGGATCTGCTCAATGGGCTTGTCGATCTCGCGTCTTTCAACGGACTCGTTGCCTGCGGCGGTTTCAGCTACGGCGACGTGCTCGGCGCCGGTTCCGGCTGGGCTCGTTCGGTGCTCTACAATCCGCGGCTGCGCGACATGTTCGAGAAGTTCTTCAACCGCCCTGCTACCTTTACGTTTGGTGTATGCAACGGCTGCCAGATGATATCCCAGCTCAGGGACATAATTCCCGGGGCTCAAGACTGGCCGCGCTTTGTGCGCAACGCGTCGGAGCAGTTCGAGGCTCGTTACTGCACCGTCGAGATTGTAGAGTCGCCTTCCGTGCTACTTAGAGGCATGGCAGGATCTCGCATCCCTGTATCGGCGGCGCACGGTGAGGGCCTGGCCCAGTTCGCCGATGCGGCGGCTCGCGATCGCGTGATAGCTTCGTCGTGTGCCAGCTTGCGATATGTTGACGGCAATGGCGCGCCGACGGAGCGTTATCCCTTCAACCCTAACGGCTCCGAGGGCGGGCTGACTGGCTTCACCTCCACCGACGGCCGCGCGCTCATAATGATGCCACACCCAGAGCGCGGCTTCAGGTCTGTCCAGCTGTCCTACAGGCCGGCTGACCGGTTCACGGGCGAGGCTGGTCCGTGGATGCGCCTATTCCACAACGCAAGGGCTTTCGTGTAAAGTCAGTTTTTTGGCGCAATATCATCCGTTGTCACTGTGCGGACACCGGATTGCAGAACCAAGTCTATCGCCGGGCCGTTCGTTGTGCAAGGCACGAACGACGCTGTTCTGGCCTGAGCCGGCCAGATGAGTGTACGTTTGCCAATATCTGTCAGGTAGATGTTGATGCGCTCAAGCGTGATGTCGGACGCATTTGTGACGGTGTTGTCGGTACGCAGAATCCCGTCTATCGCATCATTACAATACTTGAGCTCGTTTGCGGCAGATTCTACGGCTATTCCTTCTCGCGCCTTGACAAACGGCGGGTAGATGGTTGCCACGGCTAGCACGAAAATCGATAAAATCAAGAATAGAACTAGGAGCGAGACTCCTTCTTTGCTTCTGGCTGGCTTATTTGTTTCCATAATGCTAGACCTCAACTGAAATTAGCGTTGCTCCGTCCGCGTCTGGCTCAATGACGTATGGCGGCATGTTTGCGGGTATTAGGCAGGTGCGCCCGTTAGGGACGCGCTGTGAACCCTCGTCCCAGGAGATCGCTGCTTCGCCACGCGCAGCGAACAGTATGCGAAAGGAAGTTCCATCAGGCTCGACCGGTTCCTTTTCTGAAAGCGACAGCCTTTCCATGGTGAAGAAATCGGAACGCAGGATGCGCTCTCGTTTGTTGATCTTGTTGGTGGCCGACATCTCGATTGGTACCTGAAGACCAAGCGATGGCGCCTTCCAGTCTATTACCTCAAGCGCCTGTTCTATGTGGAGCCTGCGTGGCATGCCATCGGGTCCTGCGCGATCCCAATCGTATATACGGTAGGTTGTGTTGGAACTCTGCTGCACCTCTAAAATAAAGCACCCTTCGCATATTGCATGTACGAACCCTCCGGGAATAAAGAGTGCCTTGCCAGGCTCCGCCCTGACAGTCTGAAGTAGCGAGGGCGTGGTTTTGGATTTGATCGCGTCCTGAAGAACCCTCGGCCCCACGCCTGGCTTCAGCCCCGCGCATACGAAAGCGTCCTTTTCAGAATCCAGAAAATACCACATTTCGGTTTTAGCTTCGCCGCCGTACCTCTGCGCGGAATCTTCGTTAGGATGCACTTGCACGCTTAGGCGTGTTTTTGCATCTATTATTTTGACTAGCAATGGAAACTTAACACCTTCACAATGTGTGCCAAGGAAAGCGGTTCCTGATTCATTGCAAATCTCCTCCAGAGTTTTCCCGGCGAGCGGTCCGTTTTCCACTATCCCCATGCCATCGGGGTGAGCGCTTATTTCCCAAGATTCAGCGCATGGGCTCGGTGCGTTGTCGCGCGAAAACTGCGAGGCTATACGATTGCCACCCCAGATATAGTCACGGTAAATGGGTTTAAACAGGAGCGGATACGGCATACTTTTCTTTTCTTGGAGTGTTGAATGGTTATCGTAAGCCCGCGCATGCGGGTGTCATGTAAAGGTTGTCGCAACATTCTATCATCCCACCCCCAAAAAAGGAAGAGCAGGCTGTAAAACTGGACTTTACCGGAAAATGGGGAATGTTCTGGTAACGTCTTCCGATGCGCTATTGGAATCTTCCGTATCGTTGTATCGCAGCCATCACAAGGCGCATGCTCGTGAGGAGTGTGCCGTTGTTCACCGAGCCAGCGGTTGCGAAATTCAGCCCGCGTGTTTCACGGGTAAGGTCGAAGTCTCTTAGAAATTCCGCAACAATGTTGGCAGTTTCGTTTCTGCTGTATGTGAAAGGTGCAAGCTGTCCGTAGATAACCGCATTTGGGCAATAGCGCCGTATATCAGCCGCCGATATAGTCGGGCCGAAGTTCGCTCCGGTCATGTTCAGTTCGCCAATCAGAGGTAGCAGGTGACCCATGGCGGAGTCGCTGTGTTGATAGCGACGGTCTTTGGCATCCGGCGAATAATACCCGAACACAGCCCTGTGTATGGGCATTGCGAAGGCTTCATACATGTCTGGCGTGAAAAGACAGCTGTTATCGTCAGCCCAGCCCCAGCCTCTGGGCGCGGTCTCTGGCGTGAAGCCGGACTCTTCGTCGAACACTCGCGCCCTCGTCAATATAGCGCGGCACAGAACATCGGAAAATCTGCGGAATAGCGCTTCGTCATCGTAGTAAAGCAAGAGCAAGTTCTCTGCCCCGTATATTGAACAGGCAAACGTGCACGGTCCGCGCTGGGAGCGGTAGAGCGGAACTCTCTCTCCACTTGCGACAAGGCGGGACTTTTCTGAGTCCCAATCGTCTGGCAGGAGGAAGTCGCGCAGGTTTTCCAGACGCTTTTCAACACGGTCCAGCAGCGAGGAAAGCTGCTCGGGTGTTTCTGCGGACTGGTGGAGCCACCACGAGCCGTTGCCCCCGCCTTCCCAAATGTTCTTTGCCTCGAAGATGTCGTACAGCTGCTTCACCGCGGGCCACCTTTTTTGGGGGTCTTTCGGTTTTTCAAGCAGCAGCCGCCTCCCGACTGTCTTTTCAGCAATGTCATTGTAGCGTTTGGATATCTCGAGCGCCCACGGCTCATCATTTTGAAAGCGCCTGTAATCTTCTTCTATTCCCAACTCTGCAAACACACATTCGTTGGTAAGCTCCGCGCCGAAACAGCATTGCGGGATGTCCATCCCGAACGGGTCGCGATGTGCCACTGACTGATCACGCCAGAAGGCATCGGTGTCCACGGGAGCCATGCCTCCGTTGGCCTCTGTGTCGGCGATCAGAGAATCAACCTTAAGACGATTTTCTCTTGTTAAATTGTCGTATGCGTTCATTGCTGTTTTCCCCAATAATTACGGGTTTGTTTTCACTGGCACCCCATTGATTCCTGTGCCGTTTGCCTCAATCACTTTTACTGATACGATTTTGCCTATGTCTGCGTCGCTAAGTCCCTTGATTTGTGCATCAACATACTCACTCGTCCACCCACGCCCGACACCTTTGGAATCCACGCGCTCGACGAGCACTTCCGCTCCGCTGTTTACGAAAGATTCGGCAAATTCTCGTTTTTTTCGCTCTCCAACCGCAATCAGTTCGCGCGCTCGTTCACGCCGCACCGCCATCGGAACATCTCCCGTCATGTCGGCGGCAGGCGTGCCTGGCCGCTCGCTGTATGGGAAAACGTGCAGGTTCCCGAAAGGGTAGCGCTCAATCATCTTTACCGTATTTTCGAACGCGGCGTCATCCTCTCCGGGGAAACCCGTGATCACATCTGCCCCCAGCCCAAGCCTCGGCACTTTCGAGAGTGCGTATTCTACGGCATCCATGTACTCTTGCGGCGTGTAGCGCCTTAGCATCGCGCGCAGCACGCGCGCATCGCCGCTCTGCAGCGGATAATGCAAAGTGTGGCAGAGTCCCGACCCTGCCACAGCCATCAGGTCTACCAGTGAGCGTTCGGCGGTGCCAGGTTCAACCGAGCTAAGGCGAATACGCGCCACACCCTCGACACGCGCAGCCGCTTGAGCAAGTTCTGCCAGCCCCATGCCGCCTTCGCTCCAGCACGCAACGTTGACTCCCGTAAGCACGATCTCTTTATACCCATTTGCAGCCAGCCCGGCGATCTCGCGCATAATATCTTCAAACGGCCTGCTCTTCGGCTCGCCCCGCGCATCCGGCACAATGCAATATGCACAACGGAAATTGCAGCCGTCCTGAACTTTCACCGAAGCCCGCGTGGAGGCGAATCGAGGCAGATAAGCAGCCTCCGCACCCGACAGCGCATGTAAAACGATCCGCGCGATTCCCTCCGCGCCGGCTGTTGCGCATTCGACATCCTGTTTGCCTTTTCCAACCACGGCGTCAGCACCTGATTCGAATATCCTGAAGGTGTCGGCTATAGACGCGGTACAACCAGACATTATAACGCAATCCGTTCCATTGCGTTTGGCAGAACGCGCCAAGCGCATCGCCTCGTTCTGCGCTGTTTTCGTTACAGCGCAAGTGTGCAGGACAAGAACATCGCACTGTTCATTGCCTCCGACAACTTCGTGCCCCTCGTACTCCAGTGCGCCCGCGACAGCCGCAGCTTCCGCGTGGTTCAGGCGGCATCCCATAACCTTGAGACCGATTTTCACGAGTAGAATCTCCTCAATATTCCAGCCACCGCATAATCCTTCCTGTGCCTCGTTCATAGACGCATTGCACCACCTTCACCGCTCCGCCGCGACTTGCAGTTGCCGTGATGCGGAACAAGCCGCTCTCCACGCAAAGTTGCTGTGAAATCATCTGAAGCACTCGCGCTTCTTCCTGAGTGACAGGGTCTCCACCTCCGCCCCCCAAAAGTTTTCGCGCATCTATCAATCCTATCGATTCGAAATATTCTCCGCGAGCGCGCGATCTCTCCACGCGTCTGTAAAGCCTTTCTGCCGTTTCCGCGTTTCCTCCGGCTCCAACCACCAACGCCACGAACACTTCCCGCCCGGCGGTGTTGACGTTCACTTTCCCTTGTCCCAACACGCTCAAGCGCGGCAACGCGCGCGCGAGCGCCTCCGGGGAAGTTGCCGGCGCCGCGAGCAGTTCTTCCTCGGCATAAAGAATGCGGTTTGTCTCCAAAATTCTCAACGCATTCCACCACGAGTACGCCGCGCTTGCCTGCCTGGTTGCCTCTTCCGCACCGAGCGGAGCGTCGCGTGGTGACACTGTCACCATCAGAGCGGCAAGCGCCGCTTCGTTGGCATCCTGGAATTTAATGCGCGCCATCTCGTCTTCGACCGATACTTCGACATCGCCAGATACAAAGCCGATTGCCCATTCCTCCCGAACGTGGTCAACACCATTTGTATCGCCATCGATCATCCATGCCGCAAGCGCTGCTGCGGAACTGGCCTCTCTGCGCAGCTCGTCGCGTAGAGCTGCATCGCTGTTCAGCGCGAGGCGCGATGCAAGCATTGCGCCAGCGCCAAGCGCAAGCGAGGTTACCACCGCCACCACGACTATCACAAATACGAGCGTTGAGCCGCCACGAATCTGGTCCGTCTTCATTCGGCATCCCTCCTCGCAATAGCGTAATTCGAACAGGAAACAGACACATCCACAGAGTCGGCGCCGAATTTTATCCTGACAATTCCCGGATAATTCTTTCTCGTCCATTCATCAAATATCTCAATCTCGGACGGGGCGGGCGTGCCGTCTTCCCACGTTATTCCTGCAAACGCGAACCGCACAATGCCTATCGCCGCGAAATGCTCCGCTATCTCGGTGCCATCGGGTCGTGTCAGAGTCCTGACCATGCCACCTTCCGGTGCGGTCTTCCATTCTATGCGCACAGCTTCGACATGGTTGGTCGTTCTCGATGGCGACCACAGGCGCGCGAATGACACCCTGTCGCTGGCACCGGCGAACCTTACACCGCCGACTGGCATTGCCGACCGCATGTCCGCACTTATCGCCGCGACAAACCGAGCGAGCTCCTGTTCCGTCGAACCTGACGTTCTTACCGTGGCGAACGACGTCATCCCGACGCTCATCACCCCCAGTGAGGCTACGACTATAAGCGTTCCAATTGCCGCGGCAATCATCAGTTCTACAAGCGTAAAACCAGCGCGTAGCTTATTCACTGCGCACCTCCACCGACCGTCCGTAGAGACGGGAAAAGAATAAGGGACGCGCTGCGTTGCGAGCCGTCCCCAGCCGTTGCCACCGCCT
>CAYOPG010000003.1:17591-50093 GCA_964405775.1 uncultured Lentisphaerales bacterium | reverse complement strand
AAAAGAATAAGGGACGCGCTGCGTTGCGAGCCGTCCCCAGCCGTTGCCACCGCCTCCACGCGGTTTGTGGCAGAGTCTCCACTCTGCCACGAACGGATCACCAAGTGATAAGAATCCGCCTCGACACTCCGCAATCCCGGCACTTCTGCGCCGGCGCGGATAGCGGCCGCAGCAGACGTTGTGGAAATATCCGCCGCAGTCCGGGCCCGGAGCGCGGCGGTTGATTCCGCCGCGCCTCGCACCACGATCGAGAAGACACCAAGCGCAGGGATAAGAACCGCAACGCCGATCGCCATCGCGATCAGAACTTCCACGAGCGTGAACGCCCCAGACTTGGTGGTGCGGTCTTTTATTTTTGTTTTTTGAGCGCGGCGACGACCAAATCGCCGACTTCGGTTGTGGAGAAACCCATTTTGCCAGCAGCCTGACTCTTCATCTGCTGGGTCACGGACATGACAGCCGCCTCGATGGCCGCCGCAGCCTTTGCTTCACCGAGGGTGTCAAGCATCATCGCTCCAGCGCTGATCGCGGCTATCGGGTTGATGGCGTTGAGTCCTGTGTATTTGGGTGCGGAACCGCCGATAGGCTCAAACATGCTAAGCCCGCCGGGGTTGATATTGCCGCCTGCGGCGACGCCCATTCCTCCCTGGGTCATGGCTCCGAGATCGGTGATGATGTCGCCAAAGAGGTTTTCTGTTACGATGACGTCGAACCACTCTGGGTTCTTGACCATCCACATCGTCGTGGCGTCGACATGGGCATAGTCCGTCTTTACGTCGGGGTATTCCTTGGCGATCTCGTGGAAGGCGCGCTCCCAGAGACCGAACACGTAGGTAAGCACGTTCGTCTTGCCGCAGAGAGTGAGCTGTCCGATTTTACCGGCCTTGATGTCTTCCTCTTTCAGCCCGCGCCAAGGGGATTTCTTAGAGTGGCGTTTGCGGACGAGGTCGAAAGAGTAACGCAGGCAGCGTTCGACCTGAAAGCGTGTGTAGATCATCTCCTGAGTCGCAACTTCGTTGGGTGTGCCTGTCATGACGTTGCCGCCACAGCCGGTGTATGCGCCGCCGCTGTTTTCCCGCACGACTACGTAGTCGATATCCGCAGGGCCTTTGTTTTTGAGGGGAGTTTCCACTCCGGGGAAAAGTTTTACGGGACGCAGGTTGATATACTGGTCGAGTGCAAAGCGGAGTTTTAGCAGGAGACCTTTTTCCAGAATGCCGGGTTTCACGTCTGGGTGGCCAATAGCGCCCAGATAGATTGCGTCGTGCTTTTTCAGAGTCTCAACTTCATTGTCGTCGATTATCTTGCCAGTGGAGAGATAGCGCTCGCCGCCAAAATCGTAATCCTTGAACTTTACCGAGAAGGAGAACTTACGCGCTGCCGCTTTCAGAACTTTAACACCCTCGGCGGCCACTTCCGGACCGGTGCCGTCGCCTCCTATTACGGCGATGCTGTAGGATTTACGAGCTTTTTCTTTGCTTTTCATTTTTTTCTAATTGTCCTTTTGAATTGTTGTGTATTGAAACTAAAGAGGATCGCCTGATCAGAAGAAAAACCCGAGACCCGCCCTGATGTTGATGTCGGTGCCTGTCAGCCCTTCGTCGTCCGTATAGACATCGTCCGACGCCACAGACGCATTGAGCGATACATTCAGCGCTACCTGTGGAGAGAGAAAATAGTCAAGCCCCAATGAGCCGCCAAGCGTCAGTGCGTAGGCGTCATCATCCGCGGCCTCGGCGTATGCGGCTCCTAGCTGAGCTCCAATGTATGGGGAAAAGAGATTGTGCCCATTGTCAAAGAAATGGAATTTGCAGGTTGCGCCGCCTGAGACACGCGTTATAAAGTCATTGTCCCCAATGTTCACATAACCTCCGACCATTACGGAGTCTTGGATGTATTGTCCCAAGTAGAAATCGGATTGAATATCCGTGCCGAGAATTGAATCCGAATCGATCATGAGCGAACCGCCGGCTGACCAGGTTCCAGCATCCGTCCACACTGCGCCAGAGCGTGGCACGATCATAGTAGATGCCGCGATTAACGCTAGAATCGTTGATTTCTTCATAATGCGTAATTGCCTTTAGTTTGTTTGGGGTGTAATCAAGAACATGCCGCTGTTCAAACATGGCGGCACCCCGCATACTCCACCACATTCAAGCGGTTCTGTCAAGGTTTACGACAAATCGAAATCGGTAAAATCGAGTTCGTCCACTCTGTCTCGGCGTCCCGGAACGAGTTTAACGAGGGTGGGGGAGTCGAGCGTCAGGTGCCAGGTGTAATCGGTAAGCGGCTCAAGGAACCGCGTGTCGTGGCTTACAAGTATCATCGCGCAAGGGCATGCGGAAAGAGCCCCCTCGAGACATTCAATGCTGGGCAAGTCCATGTGGTTGGTGGGCTCGTCCATTACGATCAAGTGCGGACCTCTGGTGACGCCCAATGCCAGTAGCAATTTGCGTATTTCTCCGGGGCTTGGCTGCTCACTTTCCAGCAGGCGTCCTGGACGCGATCCCAAACGGCTGACGCACGTCATCACACGGCCGAGCTTGTCTTTGGGCAGGGCTTTAACCTCCTCAAGGATTGCCTTAGACTCCTCCACAGTTATTTCCTGCGGAATTGTTATCAGGCGTTCCGGCTGGACATTGACATTTCCGAGCATTCGTTTCAGCAGCGTGCTTTTCCCTAGTCCGTTTGCGCCGGTGATCGCGATGCGATCGGTCGGCGAAACAATAAGTTCCGGGTAGACGAGTTTGCGTCCATTGCCGAGCGGGAGTTCGCCTTTGGGGACAGATAGGACGGTGCTGCGCATTGAGGTTTTGCTTTCCTCCAGCCAGAACCCCATCTCGTATTCCTTGCGTATGTTTATGGAAGCGCGCGAGGCTTCGAGTTCGGCGGCGCGTTTGCTTAGCGACGCGCTTTGCGAAGATCCACCGCGCGCGTTCTTGCCGGTCAACTTGGCCAAGTTGCGTTTTTCGCGACCGTCGTGATCGTTTTTGTCCAGCTTTTTAAACTTCTTGTTTTTGCTCCGTGCGGAAGCCTGTTCGGCTTGTTCAAGCTGGTTCTGCGCGGCTTTCTTGAGGCGCTGGGCGGCATTTTTGGTTTTTTCGTCCTGCGAGCGCGCTTCGACCTGCTCGAGGCGGTCTTGTTCCATGCCCGCGGTCACGCCGCCGGGGCGCAAGACGGCGGTTGGGGGGTTTATGAAAAGACATTGCGTGCAGAGAGAATCAAGGAGCTCTCTGTCGTGGCTGACGAGGAGTCCGACGCCGTTGTAGCTCTTGAGTGCGGCTATGAGCATGTCGCGGGCGTCTGCGTCGATATGGTTTGTGGGTTCGTCGAGGGCGAGCACCTCCGGGTTGTCCCACATCACAACGGCTATCTGCATGCGTTTGCGTTCACCGTGGCTGAGCGTACCCCAACGGTCGAACCAATCATCCCTTATTCCCAGCTTGTCCTTCAGTACAATTGCTTCGGGGTCTTTGGCCATGCGGAAATCGTCCATCCCCTCAGGTGCCGAATCTGTGCGCTGAACGGCATAGCGGCTTGTCGAGAGGTGGTGGATTGTGCCTTTGGATGGCTCAAGGCCGCCGGTCGCGAGTTGCAACAAAGTCGTTTTGCCGGCGCCGTTTGGCCCTACTATGCCAGTCCAACCCAGCGTAAAATGCGCGTCCAAATCCGTCACCAGCATTTTAGTCATGCCTGGATAAGCGAAAGACACATGTTCAAAACGTAAAAACCTAGCCATAATACACCATCCTCACTGATTCGTCGGCAAAAAGCCGCCGTGCGCTACATGTAGCGGAGCTACCTTCCATATTGAAAGCCAAAAATTCTACCATTTTTGCACCTAAAAAAGCAAATTACAATTTCAATTTATCCCAAGCTGACGAGGGGCGGGCGGAATTCCGGGCGTGAATGCGACGCACACCCCGTATTCCGTAGAGGGGGTGCGGGATAAGCGCGGTACGCGTGGCTTTAGCGTTGCGCATCGCCCGCTTTGTCTGATAGAATCGCGTTATGAAGATTTGCATGGACTATCAGCCTGCCGTGGCACAGTGCGCCGGCATTGGGCGCTACACTCGTGTCTTGGCATCGGAGCTGGCGAAGCTGCTCGATTCAGATGACGAGTTGCGGCTTTTCTATTGTGACTTCAAACGAGCTGGCAAGCGTCACTGCGTGGACGGTGCCGAGTATGTGACGTTCAGGGCAATGCCGGGCGCGCTGATGCAGAAGATGTGGCACCATCTTCGGTTCCCGCCGTTCAATTGGACTGCGGGCGATGCCGATATCTATCATTTTACCAATTTCACGGACAGGCCTATAACGCGCGGGAAGTCGGTGGTGTCGATACACGACATGAGCTTTGTGCGCTTCCCTCAGTTTGCTGAGAAACGTAATCTCAAGTATCTGAATGCGGGTCTTAAGCGTAGCGCCAAAAACGCAGATGCTATCATAACCATCTCGGAATTCAGCAAAGCGGAGATTGAGGAGCTGCTCCCTGAGGCGCGTGGCAAGGTTTACGTCACTTATCTGGGAATAGGAGAGGATTTTAAGCCTGCCTCCGAGGTTGAGACGGCGGCTGTGCGGCGGGAGCTTGGTCTTAGCCGTCCTTTCATCATGACGTTGGGCACAGTCGAGCCGCGCAAGAATCTGGAGTTTCTGGTCGACGTCTTCGAGCAGGTGGCGGAAGACGACGTGGATCTGGTCATCGCAGGGGCGTTGGGATGGAAAAGCCGGTCGATACTAGAGCGCTTCGAAAACACGCGCTTCCCGGATCAATTGCATTATCTACGCTTCGTGCCCGATGGCAAGCTGGCGGCCTTGTATTCTGCAGCATCTCTTTTTGTCATGCCTTCGTTTTACGAGGGTTTCGGATTCACACCGCTAGAGGCTATGGCGTGTGGTACGCCCGTTCTGACGTCCACCGGCGGTTCAATCCCCGAGATCGTGGGAAGCGCCGCAACTGTTATCAAGGGGTTTGACCTTTATGAATGGGTGGACGCAGTGCGTGCGATTCTTGGGGATTCAGCGCGGCGCGTTGAAATGTCGCGAACGGGGCTCGAGCGCTCGGCTGGATTCCGCTGGGAAAATACAGCGCGTGAGACGCTTGCCATCTACAAGAAGGTTTTCGGTTCCAAGAAGGGCGCAACCGGATTATGAAAGTTGCTTTCGACGCGCGCTGGATTTATGACAAGCCATCGGGCATAGGGGTTTACGCGCAGGAGATGGTTCGACGTCTGCCGGGTCTGCTGCCCGAATGTGAGTTCGTTATTATATTCGGATCCCAGAAGCTGCTGGAGCGGCACATGACCGGAGCTTCGGAGTCTGAACGCAACGTCAGGGCGATTGTGGCGAATATTCATCCGGTATCGCTCAAAAGCCAGATGTCAATGCCAAAAGTCATATCTGAACTTAAAGCTGATCTCTACCATTCTCCCAACTACATGGTGCCGTACATGTCTCTGCCTCTTACACGGAAAACACGCCGGATGAAATCGATTGTCAACATCCACGATGTTATTCCGCTGGTCGTCAAGGACTACGCCCCGAACTCCAAGACAAGCCGGTTCAAGAGAGTCTTTAAATTCTGTCTGAGGCAGAGCATAGCCAGGGCGGACGTCGTAATTACAGGAAGCGAAGCGTCCAAGCGCGACATCGAAAAAACTCTTTCAGTAAGCCAGCGGACTTTGGCCAAAGTCCAAGTGATCCCAGACGGCGCCGATGTGGAGTTGTGTGGCGTTGAACGGGCTCCTATAAAGACGGATTCTATCACCCCGCGAACTTTGCTATACGTCGGACGGATGGATCCATATAAAAACGTCGCAGGGTTAGTTGAAGCTTTTGCGATTGCGCGTCATAAAGTTCCGTTTCCACTGAAGCTCGTTGTTTGCGGGGCATTGGACGAACGTTATCCCGAGGCACGGGTTGCTGCAGAACGGTTGGGGGTTTCTGACGCCGTCGAATTCACTGGATTCGTCCCCGACGTGGAACTCGAGCGGCTTTACTCTACGGCGGATCTCCTGACGCATCCTTCGAGATATGAGGGGTTTGGGTTGCAGATAATAGAGGCAATGGCACATGGCCTGCCGGTTATCTGCACTGACGGCGGCTCGCAGCCGGAAGTGGCGGGGGAAGCCGCGCGCGTTGTAAAGGCTGGCGACAATCGGGAAATGGCCTCGGCAATAACGGAAATTCTTACATCGCCACAGAGAATGGAGAGGATGAAATCCGACGGGCTCGTCCGAGCGAGAAAGTTCAGTTGGGATGCCTGCGCCCTCAAAACAGCGGACGTTTACCGACAGGTATTGATTTGACGCTCGTGTTTACATAAAAAGCTGTGTGGATCGGCAGGCAATCTGCTATGATGTGCCGAAAAGAAATATTTATGGGGTTATTGAGTGATGAATGTGCCTAATTGGAAAATGCGTTTCATAACAGGTGGTGCGGGGGGCCAGAAGACGCGCGCGGAGCAGGAAGAAGCGGATTTTGTAGCGTTTGTGGCGAGAGTGGTGCGTCCGGCATATTCCGAGATCGGGCGCAGGCTTTCCGAAAAAGGGCGTGAAATAACGACTCAGGAGACGCGCGCCGCATGCGGAATAACAGTTATGAACGGCAGTTCCATGGAGCTCATGTTCCGGGTTACCGGGCTTTCTATGCCAGTTGGAGTGATACCCAATGTTGAAGTGAAGATGCGAGAACGCAAGGGACTGCGTGTTGAGAGCAAGAGGTTTCCTCTTCGCAGTCCGGCTGACAAGGACAGTACGATAAACGGAATTTCTGCCGATGATATAATCGAATGTTTTTTCATCTATTATGAAGAAGCGCTGGGCAGGGTATAGTTTTTCAGTGGTTATTTGTAAATTATTTTACATTGAATCTAAGAAATAGAGTCTGAGGTTCGTATTAACGTTGGAAATCGGTAACAAAGTCACGGGATGCACAATGATTTAACCCGGGGGAAACCGACAGGGAGGATTAACAATGAACCAAGAGAACAATCAGGGGTATAACGAAATAGATCCGATGGCGGATGACAAGGCGTTTCAGGAAATGATGGAGCTTTTTGAGAAAATCCCTCTCCGCGAGCGCATCCGCAGGACGCTTCAGGGCATCAACATGCCGCGGGAGAGCCGTGAGTACAAATTCGCGAAACTGCAGATACAGCGGCTTTCGGGGCCCGCGCTGGCTATTATAATGCCCTTTATCATTGTCGGCATTTTGCTGAGCATCAATCCTCAGGTTCAGACAGTGTCAAGGGCGGTGCCGGTCGAGATTATCGACCCCATAATTCCAGATGAGATCGAGGAGCCCGAGCCGCCGCCGCCCGATGAAGTCTTTGAGATGGAGCCCATCGATACGGAGTATGACGGTCCGACCGATAATTTCGCTCCAGAGACGACGATGTCATTCAATCAGAACGTGCCTCTTTCCCCTAAACCGGCCGAGGTCAACTCGGTGGCGATCATCAAAAGCCCGATCATAATGCGGAACATAATCGGCTCCCGCAACCGCGGACAGCGCGGTCAGGCACTGCAGAAGTACGGCGGAACAAGTGGCGGTGAGGCGACGGTAATGCGCGCTCTGCGCTGGCTGAAGTCTCAGCAGTTGGAGGACGGTTCCTGGCCTGGGCAGAAGACGTCGAACACCGGTTTGGCTCTGCTCGCGTTTCTTGCGCACGGAGAGGTGCCCGGCGCGGATCACCCCGAATTCGGGCCGACGGTAGAGAAGGGGCTGAAGTTCCTTTTGGACATACAGCTCGATAGCGGACTCTTCGAGATCAAGGATGGCAACAACTATTCGCATCCAATAGCCGCTTACGCACTGTGCGAAGCGTATTCAATGACGAAAAACCCGTTGCTCAAAATCGCTGCCGAGAAGGCGATGGCGCCAATAGTAAAAGGGCAGCATGCAAGCGGTGGTTGGGACTACAATATGAACCCCGTCACAGATCGTGACGACACCTCTTACATGGGCTGGTGTGCGCAGGCGATCAAAGCCGCCACAATCTCCGGGGAGCTTGAGATCGAAGGGCTGGACGAGGCCTACAAGAGAGCCATAGACGGCTTTAAGAAAAACCACGCTCCCGGCGGTGGTTTCGGTTACACTTCGCCGGGCAAGGGCGGCCTTTCCGGAGTCGGCGTACTTTGCATGCAGCTTCTTGGCGCGGGCAACACCCCCGAGGTCAAAGACACGCTTGATTATCTCGATTCCTGCACGTTCTCATTCCCGAACTGGAATCAGCAGCCAGCCGGTTTCGGCGGCGCAATCATGTACTACTGGTACTACATAACACAAGCCAAGTTCCACGCCGGAGGCGACCGTTGGAAGAGGTGGAACGCTCAGTTCCAGCCTGAGCTCATAAAGGAGCAGCAGGTGATCAAAGACGCCATAGCCGATGCAGAGGGCAAAATGCGTGACATCGGTTTCTGGGACAGCCCTTCCAAAGGCGAATCGCACGCAACTGGCGGTTCCGCTGTCAAAGTGAGAGTCTACGAGGGTGGTGCCGTTGCCGAAGACGACGGGCAGCTTGGAGGTCGGGTCATGGACACGTGTCTTGCAGCGCTTCAGCTGATGGTATACTACAGGAACCTGCCCACTTTTGAAAAAATAAAAGACGATCCTGCAGCTTTACAGACGGCAGCGCCCGAGACAAAGAACGTTGGCATCCAAGTTACCTGGTAGCTGAGACACTGATAAAAGTGAAAAGCGCCATCTGCTTGGCATTTTATGTGAAAGAGCGGATGTCGGTGCCGTGCTTTGCAGGACACTGCGACATCAACAACCAAAGATCAAACACCCTTTCTATCGGATAACAAATATAAAATGAAAAAGATTATACTCGCTGCTTTGCTAGCGCTTGCAACCGGGCACTTGGCGGCAGAAGTCGCTTTGCCTGACATAATGGCAGATGGGATGGTATTGCAGCGGGGCACTCCCGTTAAAATCTGGGGAACAGCCGCAGCGGGCGAGAAGGTGTCTGTCTCGATTGCAGGCGCTTCTGTTGAAACAGCAGCTGGCACAAATGGCGCATGGATGGTCGAGCTACCGGCGATGGATGCGGGTGGCCCCCACGAGATAACAGTAAAGGGCGAGAACACAATAGTGATCAAGGACGTTCTTGTCGGCGAGGTGTGGCTTTGCTCCGGGCAGTCAAATATGGCGCATCAGTTGAAACACTTCGCCCAATTTCCCGGAATCAAGGAAGATCTCGAAACGGCAGACAACCCCAGACTTCGTTTTTACTGCAAGCAAAACAGTCAGATATGGGTCAAGAGTTCGCGAGAAGTGGCTTTGGCGACAAGCGGCGTCGGGTATTATTTCGGCAGATTTCTAGAGAAGGAACTAGACGTGCCGGTCGGCATAATCGTTGCTGCGCAGGGGGGGACTAACATCGAGGGGTGGCTCCCGCGCGAAGTCGTGGATGTTTCTGACTGGGGTATGGCAATGATCGATGCGCGCAATTCAGAAGAATACAGGCAGGCCAAGATCGCGCTTGACAAGGATCGGAAAGACTGGGAATACAAGCGTGGCATGTGGCAGATGTCAACGGCAGTCGGGTTTGAAGATTCAGGTCCGTATCCGGAACCCCCTGTTGTACCGGAAATCATTGCCAGAAATTCGTATGGAGTCGGTGGTCTGTACGACGGGATATTGAAGCCGGTCGCGCCGTACACTATCCGGGGCTTCGCTTGGTATCAGGGCGAGGCCAATGTTGGTGATAATAATTACAAGGACAAGCAGAATCTGCTCGTGGAAACGTGGCGAGACATTTGGGGGCAGGGAGATCTGCCATTCTATTGCGTGCAGATAACTGCTGGCGGGTATAAAAAGGACATCACCATTGTGCCGGAGTTCTGGGAGCAGCAGTTCGAATCCGCGCAGGAGATGGGCGGCGGAGGCATAGTTTGCACTATCGATATTGGAGAACCGACTTTCAACATCCACCCGCCAAATAAACCAGAGGTCGGAAGAAGGCTCTCCCTTCTCGCGCTCGCCAAAGCTTACGGCCGCGATGACGTGGTATGGAGCGGTCCAACTTACAAGGACATGAAGGTTGAGGGCGATTCGATCCGCATTCAATTTGAACATGCGGATGATGGACTGGCGACTTCGGACGGCAACGCCCCCGCGTGGTTCGAAATTGCCGGCGCGGATGGCAAGTTTACCAGTGCTCAGGCGACTATCGAGGACTCTGAAGTGGTAGTGCGCGCAGATTCCGTCAAAAACCCAGTTGCAGCGCGCTATTCATGGTCCCAGGCTCCCGGCTACACTGCCGGCGTAGCCGGACCAACGGGGCCGGTGCCAAATCTCGTCAACAAAGCCGGGCTGCCTGCGTATCCGTTTAGGACAAAGTAACACGATAATATGGTTTTCTTGCTCTGGGTTTTGTGTTGTGATAAAATTCCGGACAAATGTGGAATGGTTGTTTTATAGTATCTCGCAGCAGGGCTGTTAACCTCGCCTTCTCTGGAATGGCGGTTTGGGTCTGTGTCGCGGCTTGCTCTGTTTCATCAGGTCAGTCTACAAACGGATTCACCCACGCATCTGGGTTGAGTGATCAGGGTGAAGGGTATGAGGCCGTCACGAACCGCGCTTCATACTCAGTGTCTGATATAAACGTCGCGGAGAATGCTCTCCGCGACGGGTTGCATCCGCTGGCTCGTGAACACGCTGTGTCAGCGATGTATTCCACAAATTCAGCTCAAGTTGTCCGCAACAGGGCTTTCACGGTTATCATGGCCGCATACGAACAGGAGCTGCCTCCCGAAGAGTGGGTAAAGGTCGTTGAATCCGGGGAATTCGATGGCAAGCCTTGGCCCGAAGGCGATGAATCTTTTGACGTATTGCGCGACTACTGGAAGGGAAGGGCGCTTGCCGTGGCGGGTCGTTATAATGAGGCGATCGAGACCGTCAAGGTATCGCTCGACAATACTGCGGCGAGCGATAGTATTAAACAGGCCTCTGCGCGTTTAATGGCGTATTGCATGGCGCGAGACGGCGACGCGCACGCTGCTGCGGCACTTCTAGAGCGTGCAGGAGTTGATTCTCCCGCCGTGGTGTTGGATCGTGCGCGGCTATTGCTTCATGCGGACATGGCGGAGGAAGCCGTGGCGGTTTTGGAACCATTGATGGTTGACACTCAGAAGGTCGAAGTAGCTGCCGTGGCGCGCCTGCTAGGAGCGAGGGCGCTAAACGATAATGGAGCAAGCACAAACGCCATGCAGGTCTTGGCGGGTCTTCGGGCGGAAGGAGCCAATCTCCCACCGGATTTCGCCGCCCTTGCAATGGCATCGGAGGCTTTTTTACGATCTCAGGGGGCGATTGCGGATGCGCAGGCGGTTACGCTTGCTGAGAGTGCGGTAAAAACAGCGGAGTCTTTGCTGGTCAAGCTAGAGTGTGATATGACTTTCGCGCGCATTTCCAGCAAGTATGGTCTTGCGAATCGAGCGAGTGAAAGCACCCGGAGGCTTATATCCGCAGTTCCGCGTTCGGATATCGTGGCGCAGACGGTGCGGGACGTGGCTGACAACCTCCTCGCGGCAGGCATGTACGAGGAAGCGCTTGCCGAGAACACTCTTTTCATTTCATCTTTCTCCGGCAATCCTCTTGAGGCGGCTGTGCTTCGGGGGCGTGGCAAAGCTCTCATGGGGCTCGGGCGCAACGCTGAGGCTGCCTCCTCGTTTTTGAAGGCGGCGGAGATGTCGGAGGATAACACCGAGGCGAAGATAGACAATGAATTGAGCGCGGCAACGGCGCAAATGGCGGGGAAATTATATCGTCAAGCCGTGGCTACAGTGGACGCGGTAGTGACAAATTCTCTTCCCGATGCGGTTATGGCCAAAGCGTTGATGTTGCGTGCGGAAAATCTGGCTCATATCGACAAGGCGGCAGCGGCGGAGGCTTTCATGGAGATTTCCGAAAAGTTCCCTGAAAGGACAGAGTACGAACATGCGGTTTTCCGGGCTGCACAGTTGACTGTGCAAATGGGGGGAGAAAGCCCGGCTCCCGAGCAAAACGCGGAGGCTATGGCACTCTATGCGAAGGCTGCGGAAGCAGAAGACCCTAAGCTAAAAGCATCGGCGTTGCTTGGAATGGGGATCGTGGATTTCCGTGCTGCTGATTTTCCCGGAGCGCTTGAGGCTTTCCGCGCCGCGGCGTCCGTAACTAACGGCGGTGAGGCGGTTGAACAAGCTCTCTTTATGTCAGCAGAAGCTCTTTTGGCGCTTGGCCGGGAAGCAGAGGCAGTGCAGGCAGCACAGTCGATCATAGACAAGCACTCCGATTCACCATGGTATTCAGAGGCTGTTTTCTGGATGGGACGGCGATCTTTCAATAATGGCGACTGCGTGGCCTCGGAAAAGTTTTTCCAGCAGTTTGTGGAATCGTGGCCTCTGGATTTGAAGGCTGACGACGCTCTTCTCTTCATGTCGTACTCCATGTACATTGACAGGCGGTATCAGGACTCCATAGACGCGGCAATGAAAATAGTGTCGGACTATCCAGCGGGAGGTTGCGTGGAGATGGCACAGTTCATACATGCCGAGGCGCTTTGCGAACTTCTGCAGTTTGACGCTGCCATTCTGGTTTACGATGTGGTGCTTCAGACGACGAAGAACGACGCCCTCCGGCGTCGCGCCATGAGCCGCCGTGGCGACTGCCTGTTCACATTGGGCTCCGACAATGCCGATCGCTACAATGAGAGCATCGCCGCTTACGAAGCCGTGCTGGCGGATTCCGGCACGTTGTTGCTTGACACTGTGCTGCAGTGCGAATACAAAATCGGACGCAGCCTTGAGAGTGCTGGCCGCACAAGCGCCGCTTTCGAGCGTTACTACAGCAAGGTCATTCTGCGCTTTGAGGAGGAGGTGCGGGCAGATCCAGATGTGGCCAATACGCCATCACGTCTCTGGTACTCGCGCGCCGTTTTTGGCGCGGCAGACATTTCTGTCCGCCTTGAGAACTGGGATGCTGCCTCCGCGCTTCTCCAGCGAGTCGCCAACAGCGGGCATCCCGGAGCCGAGGAGGCAACCAAACGCCTGGAGCGCATTAAGAGCAGTAGACCAATCCTGCCCCCGGCAACAGTTACACGATAGGAACAGATAACAAATGAATGATATTTTCGAGGCGGGCGGACCGCTGTTGGTGGTGATCATCGTCATGGGTTTGGTTGCACTTGGTGTTTTCCTTGAACGCGCCCTGCATCTGCATCGTGCGCGCATAGATGAAACGGATTTTCTCCAAGGCATCTTCAACACCATACGTCGTGGCAACTCTGCGGAGGCGCTTACTCTCTGCGAGGAAGCGCCAGGTCCCGTAGCCCGCTTGTTGGCCATTGCCATCAAACGGCGTGATTCTCCCCGGCAGATGCTCTTGGATGAACTTGAACAGGCAGGGCGTGCTGAGATTTCGAGAATGGAACGTCGCCTTTCGGTTCTCGCCCTAGTGGCACAGATAGCACCGCTGCTTGGTCTTCTAGGCACTGTGCTTGGAATTCTAGGCGCACTTATAGCAATGCGTACGCAGGCTCCCCTTGTTCAGTCAGCCGACATTACTTCAGGCTTGATCATGGGTGCGGTCAACACTGCGGCCGGGCTTCTCGTGGCGATACCATGCTTCATCGGCTTCAACGTGCTTATTGTGAAGATCGATAGACTTGTGCTAGACATGCGCCATGCATCATCCGAAGCTTTGTTTTTCTTCACATCGCAGGACAATGCGGAGGAATCTGATGAACAGGGGTGAGAAACGCTGTGAAACAGCGGTCCATGGGGTTTCTGTGGAAACTTGGTTTGGCGATTATTCTAAAGAAGGTCTTAGGATTAGATACCGCCCCCCGTGCAGGATACAGTCTGTGTTTTTTGCGGTGGTGCCGTGGGTCAACGTGTTGTTGCTGGCTGCGGCGTTTGTGATGTTTTCGCAGAGCAACGCCGTGGTGCCTGGAATGACGGTAGATGTGGGACTGCCGGAAGAACGCGCGAATGGCGGCATGCGTTCTTCACTAGCTATCGTTGTGCGTCCGATTCCCCGGTCGGAGGAAGCAGTTGCCACGAAATACGGAGAGATGGCGGCCGACGACGGCGCCGTCGAAACTCCTATGGACCTGATTTTGTTTTTCCGCGACAGTCGCTTCAATCTCTCACAACCGCACAATATAGCCTCGTTCCGTAACAGCATAGCCGCCGAAGTACGGCGGCTTGAGGAAACCGATGCGTTGCTGTATATCGACAAAACCGTTGCGCATAGGGACACAATGCGGCTCACGGCAATGCTGCGAGACGCGGGCGTAGAACGTGTCTGCTTTGTGGTTAAACCGCCTCTTGAATGATGAATGCCGCTCGAACCAAAGCTCGGCGCAGACCGGGGCCGTACCGCTACAGATACAAGCGGCTGCATCCGCTGCACCTCGACGTTGTAGCAGTGGTGCTATGCTTGTCTGGCTGGTTCTTGTTCCCTTCATTTGAGGAGGCGGAGTACGTTTCATCCACTCTTGAACTAGACGGGATGATCGCCGTGAGTTCACCAGGGGTAGACTACGAGGCTCTCGTTTTTGCACCAGAAATATTTGCTTTCGGCGGCAACGACGCGCTCTCTGAAATACGCGAAGCCGCCGAGCATGGCTTTGCGGCAGACGGTGCCGAACCATTGCTGCCCCCAACACCGGAGGATGAATGGAATGAGGCCATGTTTTACGTTCCTGATTCCTCGCCGGTCTGGCCAGGATATTCGATCATTGGACGCATCGAAATGCCTCCAGCGCCTTATGCCCGTTTGGAGCGGGGTGCAGTTGTGGATATTCCGGCAACCACCAATCCGGTGGAGCGGGTTGCACGTGGCATTTTGCGGGTCACCGGAAAAGTTCGGGAATCGCCGGCTTTCGAACCGGGGTATTTGAAATCCGCGCTCGGTAAATCGGTCGGAGTAGTCGTGGTGTTCGACAGAAATGGCCATGCTGAGGCAGCTATGCTCGAACCAAACTCGCTTTTGCCCGAGGACGCAGCTGCTGTCGAACGTGCAGCTATGCGTCTCAATGGAGAACCCGACACATCTGCGCATATAGTTTATACTGTTCCCGAGGGACAAAAAAGCTATTAGATAGAAAGGAACCTCGCCCTGTTGCTTATTGACCCGCGCAGGGATATAATGTACCGAGTACAACAACACGGGGTTTTCAATAATGAAATCAAAGAATGGCAAAGAGCTCCCCTTCCTGTTTGGAGCGCAGTATTACAGACCCCCGACACCACGAGCCGAGAATTGGGCGGATGATGTTAAACGAATGAAGGCTGCCGGACTCAACACCGTGCAGCTCTGGGCGGTATAGGGGTGGATTGAACCAGCCGAAGGGAAGTTCGAATACGATGATTACGACAGGATCGTAGATCTGGCGGACAAAAACGGCATGAAGGTTGTCATAAGCACAATCACTGACTTGCAGCCCTTCTGGCTACCCAGGGCATACCCTCACACGCGCATGCTCGATGAGTTCGGCCAACCTGTGCGCGGCACTCCACGCGAGGAATGTCTGCCGGGACTCACTCCCGGGCAGTGCACTGACCATCCGGAAATCCTCGCTCTGTCAAAAAGATTTATGCGCGAACTCGCAAGGCGCTATTCTGTGGCGCCGGCGCTTGCCGCCTGGGATTGCTGGAACGAGACACGCTGGGCATGTTGCAGCGACCGCTGGGTATGCTATTGCCCAGCAACCATCAACGCTTTCCATATCTGGCTGCGCGCCCGTTACGGTTCACTCGAAGCTCTCAGCGAGGCTTGGGGGCAACGACTCACAAATTGGGAGGACGTGATGCCCGCCAGAAGCCGTAGCTGTCTGATCCCCTCCGTGTTGGACTGGTTCCGATTCATGGCGCATCGTTCGCATGAAATGGGTATTTGGCGTCGCGATGCGTTGCGCGAAGGCGATCAGAACCACGTCGTTGCAGCCCACACCGGCGGCCCTGTCACAGCCAACCGCAGCTATGGCGAGGAAATCCCGTTCTCTCGCGGAAACGATTTCGACACTGCCCCGGAAATGGATGCTTTCGGCACGAGTGCGTTTCCCGCATGGGCTGGATTCGACAACGCTCTACTTGGGATATGGCTAGAGGTGACGCGTTCGGTTGCCCGTCCAAAACCAATGTGGGAAAGCGAAATGCAAGGCGGTGCCTTCAATCAGGGGTTCAGATACGGACACGCCGTCAACGCCGCACAGCAGCAGTATTGGACATGGCAGGCGATCGGTCGCGGAGCGAAGACGGTGTTGTACTGGTCCTGGCGCGATGAGAGCTGGGGCGTGGAGTCCGGGGGCTACGGGATCGATGGTCAGGACGGCCTCGCAGAGGAGCGCAAGAAAGGCATACGGGCAACGCGCAAGTTGCTCGAAGCACACTCGCAAGCGATAGATAAATATGTGCCTGACGCGGCGAACATTGGAGTCGTGTTCGATTCCGACAGCGCAATGATCGCACTCGCCACGCGCGAGCACAACACATACGCCGTGACGCACAGTCTTAACGGATGTCTTTCCGCGCTTGAGCGCCAGCGCCTGCCGTTCGATGTGCTTGACGGCAGACGCCTCTCGATACCTGATGATATTAAGCTGATACTTCTCCCCGCGGCGCTTTGTCTGAAGGAAGACGCTGCGGATGCGCTATTGGACTTCATGAAACGAGGTGGGTGGGTTTTCAGCGAAGCCGGGACAGGCCTGTTTTTGGAAAACGGGTTCATGGTTGACCGACCGGAAAGACGTGCGCTACTTGGCAAGCTCGGCATAGGGCAGACACGCCGCCGCGGAGTGCATATTGAAGCGTCTTGCGATATACCAGCGGGATCTTGGTCTGGAAGCCCTGCAATCAGCCTCGGAGGCAGCGGATTGTGGAGCATCGGGATCGCGGCGCCGGATGGAGCCCGTGTAATAGCAAGGGATGCGGAGGGCGACGCAATGCTCATTGACCTTAAAGTCGGAAAGGGCAGGTTCGTGATGTCCGGGTCTTTCCCCGCAAACAGCTACAACGCTGAAGCCTACTCCGGTTTTGAGAAACTGCTCTGGACTCTTGCGGAAAACGCCGGAGCGATTCCCGAGTGGAAAGTAGATTCGGAAACGAGTCTGGACGGCCTCGCCGTACGTACTGGTTTGAGCGGAAAGAAACGCCTGTTCTTCGTGTTTAACGCCGGAAGCGAAAAGAAGGTCACCGTTCGGCCTGCCGATGCCGGCAACGGAGAAGTAAAGGAATGGACTTCGGGCAAAACAGTTAAACGGAAAGATGACGGCTCCTTTGAAATCTCGATCCCTGACCCGGCGCACAGGGTCTTCGAATGGATCTCGGAAACTAAAAAGGTATAACCAACAAGAAGAAGCTACAATGAGCGTGAATAATAGCGGATGTTGCAAGGATGCTGGGAAAAACATGTTTGACAGAGTCCCCACTCTGCCACCTTTGCCGGTTGACGGAACCTTTCCTGAAAATTACGAAGTCGAACGCGATGACTCTGCGCGCATAGTACGACTCAAAACGAGATTCTACGAAGTTACACACGACCTTGCCAAAGGCGGTGCGATCTCGGCAATCGTTCTGTTGCGTGGGACTGGCCAAAATATGCTCACGGAGCCAATATCATGTTCCGTTACGACGTCCGATTGGAAGACGACGCTTAGCGATGTTAACGCCCCGGCAACGGAGTGCGAGATATTACGCGAAGGCAAATACGCCACTCTTGTGATGATATCCGAACTTCGCCCTGCAACCGAGGAGGCTCCGAATCCCGGAGTTAAAATCCGCACGGTTTACGAATACAGATGGGGATACATACGCGTAAAGCGCCAGTTCTTATTCCCTGACACCGGTTTCGCCGTGGCTCAAATCATGGCTCATCAGTGGAAACTGCGCCCAGACATATCGCACTTCGGAGTGCGCAACGGGACTCCGGCGTGCGATCCAACCCATTGCGGCGAATCCAAATGGGGGCACCTTGATCCGGGTCGCGCGAACGACTACCCATATTGGGACTGCAATGCGCCACGTCATGTCGTTTTTGGCAATCCTGGACGGGAAGGAATTGAGTGGTTCATGTCGTCGGATCTTGCACAGTGGACATACGGTGTCTGCGGCGAAACCGGTCACGGATGGCTCAGCATCGGTTCCGCCATTCAACCGCGCAAAGCAGTTGAGATGCAAGTCTGCGCAATAAAAATGCCCCGAGAAGATTTGCAGAAAAAAAAGGCGGTTTTCAAGGGAAAGCTCACGTTAGACTATCGCATCGGGATCCCGATAATATCGGGACGCGCTGCGAAGCCATTCATTCACGAGTCGTTTAATCGCAACAACTGGCCTAAGGATGAGGCAATAAAGAAATGGGCTGCCAACGGCGTAAAAACCGCCCACTTCCACCACGATGGCGACACATTCCACGACGGTCTCTTTTGGCGCGACGGCTCGTACCCGCCGTTTGATCCTCAGGACATGGCCGAGTTTGACCGAGTCCTGAGAACTTGCCGCGAAAACGGCATCCGCGCGACTACCTACTTCTCGAACAAAGAGCTTCACCCGACAACCGATATCTACAAAGATCGCGGCGAGGAATGGGCACGCCTGCCAGATGGCAAAACTCAAGTGCACAACCTTTATGAAGGAGATGAATACGGGGCTCAGATGTGCCTGCGCTCGGGCTGGTCGGATTCGTTCAAGAAATCTGTGGAGAGAGTTTCCGCCAACCATAAAATTGACGGCGTCTACTACGACTGGAATCAGGCGATCTTCTGCAACAACCCGACTCATTCGGACCGCAAGTGCCCCGATGGGTATTTCGATGACAAGGGCGGGCTCTTTGCAGACTTGAAGGACTCGCCTGTAGCGCATTGGGACATCGACGAGCTTATCGAACTCATGGAGTGGACGCGCGAATTCGTTGGGCCTGACGGTCTCGCCATAATCCACAACACGATGAGCCCGTGCATGGCAACGGAGAACTTTGCAAGCTACGTCCTTGGCATGGAGTGGGGCAGCGGACTCCTGTCGGATGGTGTTCCGAAACTCCGAGAGCTTCCCTTCGAATGGAACTTCGTAGGATCTCGTTCACGTGGCGTCATAACCGGCGGTTGCATTGATAAAAAAGCACCGGTTAATATTTACCGCAAACGCAACCTTCAGTGTCTGCTGACGGGTGTGGCACCATGGCGTGCAAGCGCGCTGGACATTGCAATGTTCTCCCCTCTAAAGGAACTGGACATAGAAGGATGCCGCTTCCTTGATTGGCGATACAAATCAGCGGCGTTAAGCGAATGCTCAGTCAAGTGCGCGGCGTACGACAGAGAAGACGGCATGGTGCTGCTTTTGGCAAACCTCTCTGACAAAAGCGTGGTGACAAATGTCAAGCTTTGCGCGAATGTTCTGCTTGTTCGCGATGCGGCGCAATACAGAATTGCCGATCTTAGCACTGCCGAATCGTGGACTGAAGACCGTGTCCGTTTGTTCGAATCCGGAATAGAGCTTCAGATCGAAGCCAACTCTTGTCGGTTCCTTAAAATAGACCCGTGAAAACAATTCGATGAAAAATAAAAACAACCTTCCCAGATGGCGCGGATTCAACCTTCTGGAAATGTTCACAGAAAAAAGCAACGGAGACTTCCGGGAGGACGATTTCCGCTGGATTTCCGACTGGGGATTTGACTTTGTTCGGCTCCCCCTCTCATATCTCGCCTGGACTGAGCCTGACGACTGGACTCGCCCACGGGAAGAAATGATTGCGAAGATCGACCGCGCTGTTGAGTTAGGCGGCAAGTACGGATTGCACATCGATATAAACTTCCATCGCGCACCTGGCTACTGCATCGCCCCCACGCCCGCAGAGCCATTCAACCTGTGGAAAGACAAAGATGCCGAGGATGTCTTTTGTCTGCATTGGGAGTTTTTCTCAAGGCGGTACAGCGGCATCGATGGGTCAAAGCTAAGCTTCGATCTGGTTAACGAGCCACCGCATATAAAACCAGAGTATATGACACGCGCCGACTACGGGCGAGTAGTGCGCCACGCGACGGCTGTGATCCGCTCAGTCGATCCCAACCGGCTTGTAATAGCAGACGGCGTTAACGTGGCAAGCACCCCTTGCCCCGAGCTCGCAGATCTGGGAGTCGGCCAGAGCTGTCGCGCGTATGCCCCGATGGGGCTTTCGCATTACGGAGCGAGTTGGACCGAGGAGTGGATGCCGCAATCGAAGCTGGGAGTACCCCAGTGGCCCGGTTCGGTACATTCGGTCCGTGAAAACAAACCATGGGGACGCGACGAGTTAGAAGAGTATTATAAGCCATGGATTGAGCTTGCAAGAAGTGGCGTCGGCGTGCATTGCGGCGAAGGCGGTGCGTTCAACAAGACTCCGCACGACGTTGTTCTGCGCTGGTGGGCAGACATTATGGACATACTGAGGGGTGCAGAAATCGGCTGGGCTCTTTGGAACTTCCGCGGTTCAATGGGGATTATCGACTCAGGACGCTCAGACGTCGCCTACGAAAACTGGCATGGCCATTTGCTCGACGCGGAATTCCTCAAGCTCCTTCAAGGCAGCTGATCATCCGCAAAGTCTTTTATACAACGACGAAAATACGTCCGAAGACTCGGTTCTGACGGGTTACCAACAGTTCCCTTTCGCAGAATTCCCCGCGAAAGGGCTGAGTCGTCAAGCCTCCTGATTTTGCCTATTCAACCTTTGTCTCTTCGGCATCCGCCGTTCTGTTCTCTTCTTTGATTTTGCCAAGGTACGATGGAAGCTCTACCCCGGCCATCGCGGCGACGTCCTGAACGGGCGGAAGCGATTTCATCAGACTAGACAGAAAATTCGCGGTTGAAGACCCCTTGCCGGAATCGCCGTTGCCGGAATCCCAAACAGTCACCTTGTCTATCTTGAGGTTGCTTATTGCCTCCGTCTGACGGGCGACAATTTGTTCCAGCTTCTCGATCATCAGCATTGTCGCGGCGGCATTGGAGTCGCCATCCGCACTCTCGATTAACTTGCGGTAGCCCTCAGCCTTGCTCATGAGCAACGTCTGAATACCCTGCGCTTCTGCCTGGTATTTGATGAGCACGCTGTCAGCTTCGCCCTTTGCTATCTTGCGGATGCGCTCTGCCTCGGCTTCTGCATCGATGATCATCTTCTGCTTGTCGATTTCCTTCTGAGCCACTTCCGAGGCGTTCAGACGTTCGAATTCCGCCCTGTACTGCGCCTTCTGAATGTCCACCTCCGCCTGCCGTTTCGCAACCTCCGCAAGGCGCTGAGCCTCCGCTTGACGTACTGACAGTTTAGCGTTGGAATCCGCGATTTGGGCCTTTGCTGTGTTTTCGCCCTCGACAGCCGTCGATTCCTGTTCCGCTATGTAGATGCGTTGGTCTGCGATAGCGTGCATCTTGCCTTTTTCCGCAGCGGCATAGTTCTCCATTAGGCGAATTTCGCGGAGTTTTGTGGCCTCGGATTCGCCAACCATCGCTGAAGTTTCCTGATCTGCCACGTAGACGCGCTGGCCAGCCTCCGCCTGCTTCTTGCCCTTCTCGGCTTCGGCGACGTTTTCCGCCACTCGGACTGTCATCTCCTTGGCGTTTTCCGCTTCGCCGATATTGCCTAGTTTGGTCTGGTGGGCGACATCGACTTTGGCCTTGTTGATGGCCTCCGCAGCAGCCTTCTTGCCGATGCTTTCGATATAGTTCGACTCGTCCGTGATATCGGTGATGTTGACGTTTATCAGGTTGAGGCCGATTTTATTCAGCTCCGGCTCCACGTTCTTACGGATTTCGATAAGGAAGCTCTCGCGGTCTTGGTTGATTTGCTCGATTGTGAGCGACGCGACCGTCAAACGCAGCTGGCCGAAGATTATCTCCTTGGCCATGTCCTCGATGGCGGGCGGCTTGAGGCCGAGCAAACGTTCCGCGGCATTGACCATTATGGAGGGATCTGTGCTTATACCAACAGTGAAAGTGCTTGGAACGTTGATGCGGATATTCTGAAACGATAGCGCGCCTTGGAGAGGTATGCTTATCGTCATAGGAGTGAGACTCAAGTACGCATAGTCCTGTATCAGCGGGACGATGAACGCACCGCCCCCGTGTATACAGTGCGAAGACCTGTTGCCGGTGACCTTGCCGTATATGACGAGAATGCGATCCGAAGGGCAACGCTTATAAAGCCGTGCGATCGCAATAACCGTCACGAAAATTATCGCCACTAAAGCAACTGCGAAGCTCAGAAGAGTCTGGGCTCCATCCGCAACTATAAACATTGTTGTATTCATATCACCTATTGGGTTTGTTTTTCAGTTTGTTTTTTCCACTATCAACGGATCTCCGGCTTCCACTACTTTCACGGGGTCGCCGGTCGATATTTTGGCAGTCGCGTTGTTTGCCCGCGCGTCGAATATTTTGCTTGCCCCCTTAACGTTGATCTGGACTTTCCCGATCTGCCCGGGGCGTATTTCCAGATAAACTGTTCCTGAGGCACCCACGGTTTCCTCCGGGTAAATAGTGCCGTCGCTCTGCAATTTTCGCGAAGAGCTGAAAAGTTTCGCGATTATCAACATCGTCAGCAGGCCGGCCAGCGCACCAAGTGCCACCGCCGCCAAAGCCCCGCCTTCGCTTCTGAGGATCATGAATCCAACCAGGCCAAACATAAGGAAAAACGCAGTCAAGCCATGCACAGAAACCATCTTGAAATCGGCTGCCGAGTCATCGCCGATATCTACGTCGACAGCATCGGCGTCAAGCGCCATGTCGTCGCCGCCAAGTCCCGCGAAAATCATCACTGAACGCAGGATGAAGACTCCGCCACCGACAATGGCGCAAAACATGAAAAACATTTCCATCCCAGAAAGATCTGAAAGCATTATCCGCCTCCCAATGTTTTATGAACGACTATCCCTAAATGCTGCTTCTCACATGATTATACAAAAAAAACAACTCGACAACAATATGCCGGATTGGATTCGATATGTTAATTTCCGGCTTTCAGTCTATTGATTTCCTTGAGCATGACTGGCCACGCAAGTTCTGCGTAGTAGCGGTGTCCCTCGGGACCGACTACCAGATGGCATCGATCCGCCGCGCCGGCAGATTCGTATATTTTCTTCAAAGCTCTGAACGCTTTCCTTGTCCCTTTGATAGGGAATATCGTATCCTCGCGCCCCGACACGAGCACCAGAGGCTTGGGTGCGAAGAGACCCATAACGTCCGACATCTCCGCCTCCTTAAAAAGACCGGGTACGTAGTTGTCGGCGCAGTGGTATATCGACATGATCGAATCACGAAATGTGCAGAAAAAGCACGATGGCATTGCGTAAGCGATCCGCGGGAGCAGGGCGGCTGAGAATAGGCTGACAGTGCCTCCCCCGGAATTGCCCATTACTCCGATCATCCGCATGTCTGCATCTCCGCGCTCCGCAAGGTAGTCTATGCCTCGGTCGACATCGTACACGCGCTCTCCCAGGAGAGTGCGTCCGAGCATTAGCGCTTGCATTGTGGCATCGTGACAACCGTGCGGCGATATCTGTTTCTGCCTAAGTTCGCGGCGTTCGCCAAACGAACGTTGCTCTATGCAAAGCGCGGCAATTCCTCGTCTCATGCAGCCAAGCCCGAAATCGCGGTCGCCCACCACTTCGTGTGGCAGGGAATTGTCGTCGCGATCCACAGCGATCGACTTGTGCATGCCAGTGGAATGACCTTGAAGGCAGATCATGAAAGTGTAGGGTGGCTTGATGTTCTTCGGCAAGCATACAAAGGCGAGAACGTCGGCATACGGCTCTGAGGTGAAGACTACTTTCTCGATCGTTCCCAGTGGGGTTTCGCGCTTCCACAGTTGGCGTACGTTGAGCGGTGCACGTTCGGCTGGAGTGTCTCCCACAAGCTGCTTCAGCTTGCGACGCAATTTCCGTTGCCACACCGCCACATTTCCGCCCTCATACGCCAGCGCTGGTTTGATAGTGTCCATTAGGTGCTTATGGTACTCTGATGGAGTGAGATGCAACTTGCCGATCTGTTTCACCTTGTTTTATCCTTAATGTTGTTTCGTTCCAGAACTTCCGCGAGTATACCATGCACTGCTGCCGCAACGCAAGGGCGCAAAAACTCGGTTGACGCCGGTGGACGGTATATGGTAGAGTTGCGGGCGTTTTTAAAAGGCGATCAAATATCTAGAGGTTAAAGAAATGAATGTAGAAATACTCGAGCTGGCAAAAATGCGCGTTCCCGGCATTCCGGTGCTGGTGAACATGGTTTCCATGCGCTTCAAACAGCTTAATGAGGGGATGCGTCCGCTGGTGAAACCCCTGTCGCACGACGAAGATCGCCTCGACATCGTGCTACGCGAGATCGCGGAAGGCAAGTTGTTGGCTCAGTACGACTTCGAGAAGTTCGGCGAAAAGGGCATTTAGAGGCCGTGGCGAAAAAGACCGCGTCGTCCACGCCGGGAGGGCGCCATTATTTGGCGCGCAACCGCAAAGCCCTCCACGACTACACGGTTCTTGAAAAAATCGAGGCTGGGCTGGAGTTGCGCGGAACGGAGGTCAAGGTTATCCGCATGGGGCACGCGGGCCTGACCGGTGCGTATGCGCAGATTGACAAACGCACCAACGAGGCGTTTCTGCACAACGTCACGATCCCTCCGTATGACTTCGGCAACCGTTTCAACCACGATTCGCAGCGTTCCCGCAAGTTGCTACTCCACCGCAGAGAGATATTGCGGCTTAGGGAGTTCGTGGAACAAAAGGGGCACACGCTTGTGCCGTTGGCTCTGTATCTTGTGAAAGGACGAGTCAAGGTCGAGCTCGGGGTGTGCAAAGGCAAGGCGCTGGCAGATAAACGCGAAACGATCCGCAGACGCGATGCGGAGCGCGACGCCGATCGCGAGATGTCGCGCCATTTCAGAGGGTGATTCGATGAAAGTCGTCAAATCATCTGAAGGTCTTGCCGACGAGGTTCCTTCAATTGCGCTCGCCGCAGGGTTTTTCGACGGGGTTCATCTTGGCCACCGCGATATTCTCTCCGTCACTCTCAAACGCGCGCGGGCAACCGGCGGTGAGGCTTGGGCTCTGACTTTTGAGCCTCATCCTCTCGCCATAATCGCCCCAGAGCGTAGACCGAAGTTGCTTACCACACTCGACCTGCGCCTGGAACTTCTAGCGGCCGCTGGCTTGGATGGTTGCATGCTTTTGCCCTTCACGATGGAGACGGCAGCCCTGGCGCCCGCCAGTTTCGTCCAGAAGTTTTTGGGAGGATGGATGCAGCGGGGAAAGACGTGTGCCGTTGTTTCCGGTGACAACTGGCGATTCGGCAGCAAACGAGCGGGGGCGCTCGCAGACATAGAGACCCTCAGCGGCGGGGACATATCAGTGATCGAGGTTCCTATAGTGGTGCACGCGGACTCCCGTATCTCAAGCTCGCGCATACGGGAGGCGATTAGCGCTGGAGAGCTCCAAGATGCCGCAGCCATGCTGGGACGCCCGCACATGATTCGCGAGCGCACAGCCATCGGAACAGGCGAAGGGGCGAAACTTGGTTTTGCTACGGCGAACATAACACCACGCGCCGAGGTAATGCCGCCCACAGGCGGAGTCTACGAGGTGGCGGTGTCCAGACTTTCCCACAAGGAGGAAGGCTGGATGAAAGGCGTTGCCAACTATGGATTCAGGCCAACTTTCCCAAACGCACGTCCAGACGTGGCGCTGCTCGAAGTGCATATCCTCGGGTTCCAAGGCGACTTGCACGGGGAGGTTCTTGATGTGGCCTTTGTACGCAAACTCCGCGACGAAGTCAAGTTTGAGACTCGAGGCGAGTTGATACGCCAGATGAAGGCCGATGTGCAGGCCGTCAAAGAAGGGGTTAGGTTTTAGGAGCCAGGGCAGACTTACAGCCAACTCCATGTACGCTTAAACATGGAGCTGCCACCCAGTATCTTAATATCTGTACATCTCGCTCTTGAACGGGCCGTCTTTATTTACGCCGATGTAGTCGGCCTGTTTGTCGGTGAGCAAGGTAAGCTTGGCGCCAAGTTGGCCAAGATGCAACCGGGCAACCTCTTCGTCGAGCTTCTTTTCGATCAAGTACACGCCCGGCTTTTTTCCACCTTTCCACAAATCCATTTGTGCCAGAACTTGGTTCGCGAAAGAGCACGACATTACAAAGCTGGGATGGCCGGTTGCGCAGCCTAGGTTGACGAGTCGCCCTTCTGCCAGAAGGTAAATGCAGTGGCCGTCCGGGAATGTGTACTTGTCTAGCTGCGGCTTAATGTTTACACGCTTTATGCCTGGCCACGCATTCAGTTTGGCGACTTGGATTTCGTCGTCAAAATGGCCGATGTTGCAGACTATTGCCTGATCGCGCATTTTCGACATGTGCTCGGCGGTTATGATGTCGCAGTTCCCCGTTGTGGTTACATATATGTTCGCATATGGCAGAGCGTCTTCGATGGTCGTCACTTTGTAACCAGCCATGCATGCCTGCAGGGCGCATATAGGATCGATTTCAGAAACCCACACCTGGGCGCGGTGACTTGCGAGGATTTCAGCGCATCCCTTGCCTACATCTCCGAACCCGCAGACGAATGCGGTCTTGCCGGCGACCATCACGTCCGTGGCACGTTTGATGCCATCAACAAGCGATTCGCGGCAGCCGTAGATGTTGTCGAACTTAGATTTGGTGACGGAATCGTTGACATTGATGGCGGGAATCTTGAGTTCTCCCTTTTCAGCCATTTTGTAAAGACGGTGAACTCCCGTGGTTGTTTCCTCGGAGACTCCCTTGAGGCCATTGATCAGTTTCGTGAAAAATCCAGGTTGCTCCTTGATGCGTTCGCGGATTACATCGTGGAGGATTCCCTGTTCTTCGCTTTCTATCGGGCCTTCAATTAACGAGGGGTCTTTCTCCGCACGAGCGCCGAGGTGCACGATCAGAGTGGCGTCTCCGCCGTCGTCGACGATCAAGTCGGGGCCGTCGGCGCCGGGCCATGTGAGAGCCGCAAGCGTGCAGTCCCAGTATTCACGCAATGTTTCGCCTTTCCAAGCGAACACGGGGGTGCCCACGGCCGCAATCGCCGCGGCGGCGTGATCCTGCGTCGAGAAGATGTTGCATGAAGCCCAGCGGACGTCGGCTCCGAGCTCCTTGAGGGTTTCGATCAACACAGCCGTCTGTATTGTCATGTGCAGACTGCCCGTGATCCTTGCGCCTTTAAGTGGTTTGTCCGGGCCGTATTTACGACGGGTTGCCATCAGTCCTGGCATTTCCTTCTCCGCCATATCTATTTCGGCGCGTCCCCAGTCGGCCATCGCAATATCTTTGATTTTGTAGTCCATGGTGTCTCCTATAAATTTTGTCAGGTTGTTTAGCTCAGATTGTTGTCGACGGGATCGAGTACCCATCGTTTATTGTACCAGAACCACTGCTCTGGTGTTTCGTGAATGGCAGCATCTATGATCCCGATTGTCTTTTCAGTAATGCGCCGAAGTTCGTCGCCTTTGCCTTCTTTGCCGCCTGTATAGTCGGGCCAGATTGGATCGTGAAAAGTGATTTTGAATCGGCGCCATCCTGTTCGCCGAATAACGAGAGGCACGACCGGCACTTCCGCCGCGTATGCGAACGAGGCCATGCCGCGTGCGAGATTCGCCTTTCCTCCCAAAAACGGCAAAAGCAGATCCGGTGTGAACGAGCGGGTGTCCGGCAATATGGCGAATATCTGCCCGTCTTTGATGCGTTCCAGTATCTGCCGCAGTGTTCCGCCACCTCTCTCGATAATCGCCATGCCGTGGCCCTCACGCCATTTGTTCATGAGGCCATTCATTAGCTCGTTGCGTTGCTTTGCTGCCACGCTGAAGATTGGCAGCCCCGAGAGGGCGCAAGCAGAGCCCGCGAGATCCCAGTTGCCCATGTGTGGCAGAGCGAGCACTATGCCACGTCCTTTTGTTTCTTTCAGGCAATTTTCCACATGTTTTATGCACTCGATTAATCCCGGCATCATAACACGCAGATCGTCGAGCGTGAAATCTCGTATCCGCATCATCTCGACGGCGTTGAAAAGAGTGTTACGGAGTGAGATCCAGCAGACGCGCCTTGCCTGACGATCCGTAAGCGAATCGCCGAATACAAGTTTTACACGGCGAAGCGCCTCGCGACGCCTGCTGCCGGCAAACGTATAAACAACTCGACCGATGAGCCATACGAAGGCGAGCGCGCAGCGATAGGGGAGCAGGTTTAGAAACCCGCCTATTGCACGTACAAGCCAGTATTCGAGGCGGTGCTTGAACCTTGGAGTGCCGCTCATCAGTTGTCCGAGCCAGCAATTTCGGCAACGGTTTTGACGATGCTTGGTTTTGCCGATGTCTTTTTACCGGGCGCTTTGTTTGCCTTGGATTTCGCCGACGAGCCAGTCTGCTGCGCGGATTTGCGCGGTTTCGCCACAGTTCCGGTTTTGGTTGACGTCTTGCGTGGTTTTGCGGCGGTGGCAGTTTTTGCCTTTGGTTTTGCCTTTGCAGTCTTCGCGGATTTCGCTTTCTTCAGCTTCTCCTCAACAACTTCCTGCTTCTCTACCCAGAGAGACTCCAGATTGTAGTAGATGCGGGCGTCTGGCAGAAACAGGTGGATCATAACGTCGAACAGGTCGACGATTATCCACGCGCTTTCGGAATCTCCCGATACGCGTGGGGATGAGATGCCCACCTTCTTCAATTCTTTCTGCAGTGCGCCTGCAAGCGCCTTTAAGTGTGGCTCTGAAGTCCCAGTCGCGATGATGAGAACATCTGCGAGGGAAGATCTCCCCGCAACATCAATGACTACGACGTCCTCAGCCTTCCTGTCTTCGAGGACCTTTAATACTTCCTTTGTGAAGTCTTTTGTTTTAATTTCGTTTTGCCTTTCCTTATCCACTTCAATCATTTCATGGTTTCTGTCGCGATTGTCACACTCCGGAATTTTAGAACTTAAAATACTGGGCGGCGTTCGTGTAGCAGATCCCGGAGACCATTCCTCCGACTAGCTCGAAATCTCGGGGCAGTCGGCCACGTTCCATGTCCTCTCCAAAAATATTGCAAAGTATCCGCCTGAAGTACTCATGGCGCGTGTAACTCAGGAACGAACGGCTGTCGGTGAGCATTCCGACGAAAGTGCTTATTAGCCCCATCTGCGAGACGGCCTCTATCTGGCGACTCATGCCATCAATCTGGTCGTTAAACCACCACCCGCTGCCGAGCTGCATTTTGCCTGGAGTTGGTCCAGACTGGAAGTTCCCGAGCATGGATGCGAGTAGCTCGTTGTCACGCGGGTTCAGAGAATAGACGATTGTGCGGGGGAGATTGTTCTTCTTCTCCAACTTGTCGAAAAGCCGCGATATCGCTTCCGCAACCGGCCAGTCGCCCATGCTGTCGAACCCGGTGTCGGGTCCGAGCTGGCGGAACATACGCGTGTTGTTGTTGCGCAGTGCGTTGTAGTGGATCTGCCAAGTCCAGTCGCTTATGGCGTCCATTTCTCCAAAAGCCGCGAGCATGAATGATTTAAATTTCAGCTCTTCGGCTGCATCTGTGCTTCTGCCGCCACGTGCTTTAGCGAATATTGCCGCAGCCTCGCCCTCAGTGCAGCATTCAGAATAAACCGTCTCTATCCCATAGTCGGAAAGCCGGCAGCCCATTGATGAAAAATAGTTGTGCCTTTTCTGCAGCGCCTCCATGAAGGCATTGAAATCACCAATAGATAAGTCAGCTGCTTTTTCCAGCTTGTCGACCCATTCGTTCCACTTTTTTGCATCGTGCAGATTCAAGGCCTTGTCGGGCCGCCATGTGGGTAGCACCTTGATGCCGAAGGTCGAATCGTTCTGCAGCGCCGCGTGCCACTCGAGTGAATCTACGGGGTCGTCGGTAGTGCATGCGATCTCCACGCCGCTCATCTTCATTAGCCCCTTCGCGGAGAAATCTGCTTCTGCGATCCGTTCAGAAGTGCGCTCCCAGACTTCATCCGCCGTCGCCTGAGAAAGCAGCAGGTCGTCAATCCCGAAATAGCGCGCCAACTCAAGGTGCGACCAGTGGTAGATGGGGTTGCGCAACATTTTGGGCATCGCGCCAGCGAATGTGCGGAACTTCTCAAGCTCCGGGGCGCCGCCGGTTATGAAGCTCTCGTCGATCCCAAGCGCTCGCATTAGCCGCCACTTGTAGTGGTCGCCACCAAGCCATATCTGGGCAATGTTGTCCCACCGCTTGTTCTCGGCGATCTCGCGCGGCTGGATATGGCAGTGGTAGTCAATTATCGGCTTGTCCTTGGCATAATCGCGGTAAAGGATCTTTGCAGACTTGTTTTCAAGCAGGAAGTCTTCGGTTATCAGCGGTTTACCCGGCATTTCTATTTTGCTCCAGTCAATATTAAAACAGCACCTGCGCCTGCATATTGCAAACACGCCTTGATTCTACCATAGCCAGACCGGCTCGCACAAGATTGTAATCGGTCGCAGCATCGCGCGATCCGGAAATTGCAATAATAAGGGGTGTCTGGTATGATGTTGCCTGATTGATGTTAGGGAAACAAGGCATAAACAAGCATATAGAGTCAGGACTCTCGGGGCGATTGCCGGCAGAATTTCTCGATGCCCTCCGCAAACACCTTGAGTGCGAGCGTGCATTGTCTCTGGAAAGCTCCGCTGCCGTATGCGAGCCACCGGCCGGACTCGCCGGTTTTGTGGCAAGTGCCGATCCGACTTTCTCTCAGTTGTTGCTGCGCCATATCCGCGAAAGCGGTTTGGGGGAGATTGATGTTTACAAGCGGGCGCATGTGGACAGGAAACACTTCTCCAAGATCCGCAGCAGTTCATCCTACCAACCGACAAAAGTTACAGTCATCGCCTTCGCGCTTGCATTGCAACTTTCAACGGCGAGTACGGAGAATCTTTTGAAATCGGCCGGATACTCCCTGTCCAAGAGCACAGAATTCGATTTGATAATAAGATATTTTCTGGATCGCAAGAGTTACGATTTATTCCAGATAAACGAAGCGCTTTTCGAGTTCAACCAACCACTGCTTCCTGTCTGAACTCCAGATGGCATTGTGAAAATGTCGCCTCACAGGCGACCCCTTTGCCTTCGTGATGTATTAATGTGTCATTGTTTTTCCGGGAATTGTGTCCGGCAACATAACAAACAACCAAGGAGGCATATATGAGAAACAACTCAAACGAAAAGCGGAAGGACGGACAAGAATATGGGCAAGATGCGGCGCAACAGCGCAACTTCAGCCCGGCTCTCAACTTCTACCATGCCAACAGCAAGGGAACTGGAAGTGTCGCGAGCTTCAACATAACGCCCGCCACAGGGGATCGCGACGGCGCAATATTCATGAAGCTCGCTCCCCAGAGGAGCGCTGCGAGCGGCTCCCGGGATCAGGGTACACGACAGCACGCGACGTTCGACTGGGGTAACAGGATTGTAGTGAAGCTAAACTTCAGCGACGTCTGCCAAATGCTCTCGGTCTTCAATGGGAAAGAGGCGTCGGTCAACGAAGGCAAGGGGCTATACCATGACACAAGTGACTGGACCACAATAATAAACCTCTCGTCGCAGACCGAGCCTGTGCGCGGGTTCTTCCTTGAAGTCTCACGCCGTGGCAAGTCAAATGGAGATCAGGGAGCGAAAATCAAGATGTTCCTGAACCTCCACGAAGCCTACGGTTTAGGGACGGTCATGGAGCAGTCCCTGAGCCTGCTCGCTTTCGGTATCCCGCGCCAAAACCGCCGGCTTCCACTGGGTGATTCGACCGAGTCCGTTCCCTCCACCAACCTGGAAGGTGACGAATAACATCTGATCTGGCAGGTATACAACAATAAAACGGCGTGCTCTTGCGTCTAACAGCTCACCGGTACGTTGCATAACGCCCGTACGGTGAAAAAAAGATCAAATCAAGCACAGGAGTCCTATCATGAAGACAAGAATATTGACAGTAGCCCTTGCGGCGGCATGCTTGTTTGCCGGTAATGCTTTCGCTCAAAAGGCGCAGAATGGCAAGCCCGACAAACCTGCGAATAAAGAACGAAAAGCCGAGGTCGGCAAGCCTGCCCAGAAAAAAGGCAAGGGGAGAATGGCTGAAGGCGGAAAGCAGGGCGCCAAAATGGGTCAGAAAAACAAAGCCGAAAAAAAGAGCGGCACGTTCGTCGGCACGCTCGCCGCTAAAGACGGCGGGAAAATCGTTGTTGAAAGCCCCAACGGAAGGATGGAGTTCATCCCTTACTGGCGCGGAGGCGCTCCTGACAAGGGTGGTGGGTTCGACAAAGAGATGATGAAACAGCTCGAAGGCTTTGAAAAAGGAGACCGCGTTCAGGTCAAATGGGTTTTCGAGGAGCACAACCGCATCGACCAGATCAAGAAGCTCGACGGCAAAGGTCCTGATAAGCCTAATAAACCCCCTCGCGGAGAGGAAATGCGCAAACAGCGTGGCGAAGGCCGCGGTGCCCCGGCTTTGACCGAGGAGCAGAGAGCCGAGTGGCGCGCAAAGCGTGAGGAAATGCGCAAGCAGCGCGGTG
>CAYOPG010000003.1:0-17491 GCA_964405775.1 uncultured Lentisphaerales bacterium | reverse complement strand
GAGCAGAGAGCCGAGTGGCGCGCAAAGCGTGAGGAAATGCGCAAGCAGCGCGGTGAAGGCCGCGGTGCCCCGGCTTTGACCGAGGAGCAGAAAGCCGAGAGGCGCGCAAAGCGCGAGGAAATGCGCAAGCGTCGCGCCAACGCCGATTCCAAGTAACACCAGACAAGGCGAAGATTACCACATGCGCTCGTGGCAGGGTATAGACCTTGCCACCAGCGCATTTTTTTATGTACAATAGGTTCATGCAAGTAAAACGCGTAGTAAATATCTTCAATTTTATCCGCGCAATCGAGCCCCGTATACCCTCAATTACCACGGAAGTCCTGCTGGATACAACCAGTCGTCAGATTGATTTGGTCAACCGACACAATCTGCCCGCGACGTTCGCGTTGCAGTACGACGCGCTTGTAGACCAGAGGTATCAGGAACTGCTGCGCGGCAACCTCGCCCCCCGATGTGAAATCGCCGCATGGTGGGAGATTGTGCAGCCACTTGCCGAGAAATCCGGGATCGAGTGGAGGGGCAGGTTCCCTTGGGACTGGCATGCGGATGTGGGTTTTTCGACGGGATACACTCCAGACGAACGCGAACGTCTTGTGGACGTTTATATGGCGGATTTTAAGGAAATATTCGGATGTTACCCGCGCACGGTCGGCTCCTGGTTCATCGACACCCATTCGCTTGCATACATGGCAGACCGCTATGCGATCACAGCTTCTTGCAACTGCAAGGACCAGATAGGCACCGATGGTTATACGCTTTGGGGTGGTTATTGGAACCAAGGGTATTACCCAAGCAGACGGAATGCGTATCTCCCTGCACAGGAGGTTTCGGCGCAGATCCCCATTCCAATTTTTCGCATGCTCGGCAGCGACCCCATATACCAGTATGACAGCGGGCTCGAAAGCAGAGTCCAGGGCGTTATAACACTTGAACCAACTTACAGCGTGGGCGGTGGCGATCCGGCATGGGTTGACTGGTTTCTGGGACTGGTCGCAGAAGAGCCGTGTCTTGCTTTTGCATACGCTCAGGCGGGGCAGGAGAATTCCTTCACATGGAAGCGGTTCGGGAAATCTCTGACAATGCAGGTCGAGCGGATATCCAGATTGGCGCAGGAGGGTAAAATCACTGTGGAAACCATGGAGCAGACGGGAAACTGGTTCCGCAATCGGTTTGAGGTGACGCCTGCGACGGCGGTGACCGCCACAGATGACTGGAAGGGTGAGGGAAGGAAGACCGTATGGTATAACAGCCGTTTCTACAGGATCAACTTGCTGTGGGAGCATGACGATTTCCGGATCCGCGACATCCACCTGTTCGATCAGGATTATGCCGATCCATATCTAGTTGAAGCACTTCGCTCTTCAGCATGCGAATACGATGCGCCGCCGCTTGTGGATGGTTTCAACTGGAGCGGTTCCCTGTGCATTGCCGGCATCCGAGCAGTAGATCTTGCCTCAAACAACAGAGCTATCGGCGTCGGTTATCCGGAGGTGTATGAAGGCAACCCGTCGGAGCTTGTGGTTTCATGCGACTTAACACTGGGCGGAAGGTTTGAAATCCGCTGCACGGAACGCGATATCTCATTCCGCTTTGTTGATATTCCCGACCTTATGCGCCCGGCTCTTGCCCTTACGTGGGATGATGGCGCGCCTGTGCCTTTCAGAGAGATCGGACGACAATCGCTGAAGTGCATTCACAAGAATTTCTCATACACTGTCTCCTGCGTTGCAGGACGCTTCGAGAGTTCAGACGATAAAAATAAAATCTTGATGGTTCCTGACGATGGGGTGTTCCGCATTCGTATCGCGTGATTAAAAGTCCAGTGTTTGCTAATATCGGTAGCATGAAACAGAGTTCCACACCAGAACGCGAGCCGTTGCCTCCAATTGAAGACGAATCTCTCATGATGCGGGTTCGTGACGGCGACGATCAGGCGTTCTGTGAGCTCGTTAGGCGTCATCAAAAACCTGTAATGAACTTTTTTGAGCGCAACGGCGTTTATAGGGACGTGGAAGATTTAGCGCAGGAGACATTCCTTAAAATCCACCGCGCAAGGGGGCGATACGTTACCTCCGCGAAGTTCACCACGTTCCTATACACTGTTGCAAGACGCGTTATGATCGACTGGTACAGAAGCACCGCCCGCAAGAGCGGCCTTCTGGAAAACTTCGCGAAGGAAGCACCGCAGGAAGTTAATCCGCCTCCGAAGCGCGGGGAGACAAGCGACGCAGAAGCAGCGTTGAACTGCTTGTCGCAGCAACTTCGTGAAACAGTGGTTCTCGTAGTTATGCAGGGCATGTCTTACGCCGAGGCATCGGAGATATTGGAAATACCACTCGGAACAGTAAAGTCGCGCATTTCATCCGCAATGGCAAAGATGAGAGAGGAATTGACAAAGGGGTGTGCTGATGAAAAATGACAACGAACAAGAGAGTTTTGGCAAGAATCCAGAACTGGTCGGCTATGAGGACGTTGTGGAGCTCCTTCGCTCTATGCCCGAAAAAGAAAGGCGCGATATTTCGGGCGATGTGATGTCCGAATTGTCCAGGAGGCGTGCGTTGCGCCGCCGCATTGCCTTTTCCGCCGCCGCTGCTGCGGCAATCGCTGTCGTAGTTGGCTTGCAGTTGGCAACGCAAGTTGCATATCTGGATGGCAGCCCCTTGGATGCAGGGACAGTCGCGTCAACGTCGTCGGGAAGTACGTGTGCGCAACAGCCTTCTGCGGACTTTCTGCTTGCTGCGCAGGAGAACGATGGCATGTGGAACCCTGCCCGCTGGGGTGGAAGTGCGCAGTACGCGACCGCGGTGACGGGTTTTGCCATGATGGCACTGGCTGATCGAAACGATGCGGTATTCGACGAAAGCGCGGCGCGCGCCGCCAGCGCCTTGCGGGCCATGCAGGGGGCGGACGGAAGATTAGCAGAGGGTGACAAAGACAGTTTGATGATCAACCACTCCATTGCCACGGTGGCGTTGCTACATCTTTATTCTTCAGGACGTTTCCCTGAACTGTTCAGTGTAATCGACGGTGCTGTAAATCATATCCGAGATGAACAAAACGCATCGGGAGGCTGGGGCGGGGGCGGTATGGCACCGCTTTGGCTGACGCAGGCTCTTTCACTGGCTTCCGATATGGGGTGGCAAGACAAAAACGGAGAGTTGCGCCGCGGCATCATGTCGCTTGAGCGTAACAAGGGCGATGATGCGAAAGCTCTTGCCGCTGCTGATACGCTAGAAGGCAAGAAAGAGGTGTTAAACAGTCTCTGTTCCAAAATGCTAGAAAACTTAAGCAATTCGCCTGCAGGCGGCACCATCCTTGCGGCCAGTTTCCGCTGAGTTTAGAAGCAGAAAAGCAGGGGGAGTTGTTTTGCTGTTCTTGCAATAAACACCCGCTTATAGTAGATTGCATACTAATCAGCAAAACGGGGATTTGTTTCGGTTACGGTTTCGATCCGGTCCTTGGCAGTTCTCCTATTGCTTTGCCTGCCTGAAACTACTAAATGAACCTAAAGACTTTCCCCGGTCAAAAAATTGCTCTATTGCTGGTTTTCTTGCCATTGCCGCTTGTAGTCGCAAAGGTCGGTGCGATGTTCTTGACTTCCGGAAATAAGATTGCATTTGCTGCGCAATGCCTATTGCTGGCGGCTGTGTTCTTCGGACCCGGCATGGCACTCCTCCCATTTATGCGCAGGTGGCTTCCACGAACCCCGCCTCTACGATTCGGATGCATTGTATTGACAAGCATTTTCGCCTGTTCATTCGTGTCTTGGACTATGTATTATCTTGGTCTCTACACAAGGACTGCGGCTTTGGTGTTCTCAGCCATCATTATTGGATTTCTTCTGTTCGGCATTGCGAGATTCCCCTGGAGAGTTGCGGCAAGTTCTGTTTTTGAAGGGTTCGCAACCCTGTCCTGGATTGACAAACTCGGCCTCGCGCTCTGCGTTTGGTTTTTAACTTTTTCCACTCTTCGTTCGTTCGAACCGTTTTCAACATGGGACGCTCTTGTTTCTTGGGACAAATGGGGGCGTGACATGGCCACACGCAATGGTCTTGGCGGATATGTTATGGGGGCATATCCGCAGCTTATCCCCACAATCTATTCTCTATTCTACAAAAACTTTGCGCCGGTTGACACTACCATAATCCCCGACGCTACATATTTTGCACATGCCGCGAATGGGTTGTTTGACTGGCTCATAGTGCCTGCGGGGCTTGTGCTATGCAAGAGGCTTGGAGCTTCGCTATTGCTTTTCTCTGCGTTCTTCTTTGGAAGCGGAGTTTTGATCGAATGGTTTGCCTCCGGTTATGTCGACACTGCCACGACCGCCGTATTCCTCTTCACTTCGGCGCTTGTTGTTGATTGGATGTGCGATCCGACTTCACGACGCCTGGCTTCCGCAGTCCTTTGTTTCATTCCCTCTGCTGCCACACTTTGTTTCGTGAAAGGGCAGGGCATGTTGCTGACGCTGTTTGCGACGCTCTTCATCTTTTGCCGTCCGATTGCCGGCAATTATCGCAAGGCCGCAGTTGCCGTTGCCGCTCTAGCCGCGGGCGCAGTGCTCGTTCTGCCGTACCCGATCCATCAGCGGTTGGTATGGAATTCAGGCCGTGCAGAGACAGATGTTCGCCTCCATACGATGCCAGTCCGTGTTGAAAATCCGGCGGCGGTGGCTCCGTCATTTCCCCTCGCCAAAAAATATGCGAATGAATTTGTGAGGTCCTATGTTCCACCGTTTGCTGAAGCCACTCCCGCATATACTGTTTTCGTGGCAATTGTTATTGCGCTGGGGCTTGCCCTGTCACTTCGCAAACGTCAGATGTTGCCTATTGCTATAGCGGCGGCCATAGGGTGGGCAATATGGTTCCGGTTTGCCGCCTACGACTGGCGCAACGCCTCTCAGATAGCGTCGCTTACGGTGTTGTGCGCGGCTGCCGGGTTGCGCTTCAAATTCGCCAGGTCAGGTCTGATCAAGGCGTCGTCGGCATTCGAGTGTTTAGTTGCTCTGGCACTGTCCGGAAACGCGCTTGCATTCATGTCCGTAAAACCGGTTCAGTTAACTCCATCGCTTTGGCGACTTGCACCCGACCAGCGTCCGTCTGCTCTGTGTGGACCACGATATGATCTGCTGTCGCACTCACCCCTGACAAACAACGCAAGCCGCGTTTTTACCCAGAATACGGATGTCTGGTTATTAGGACACAACGCGGTATACCTATGGCATCCTTTTGCAAACATGGTGTCTCCGCAGCCATCTGATGTTGCCGCAGTTTTCCGAGACCAGCTTGAAGGTCTTGATCGCGGGGTTTTGGAATCCTTCGAGCTTGTATCGGGTTTTCAGTCACAAGTTCTAGGTATGGTGCAACCGAGCTATGATCCTGTTGCGGCCATTTTACAAGCTGAAGATTTGGAAGTTCCTTCGCAACCTCTGCCTGCCGAGATTTCTGAACCAGGAACTTATTGGATTCACTCAGAGATCAAAGCCGGCGCTGGTGACGTGGTGTTATACGATTTTGAGGTTGATGTCAGCGATTACTCATTAGTGCGGATGGTCGTAGGGCGAGATTGGAATGACGTAACTTCATATCGCAATATATGCGATTTCATACAAAAGGGGCCCTCTTTCCGTGTCATGCTTTGGCTTGATCGCGTACCTCCGGGAACTTTCGTTGATAAACTTCCACCGGTCGCGCTCGTGAAATCTGGCAACGCGCCAGCGACCGTAAAGAGCGCAAACGTTTTTGTTCTTCAGGCTTCTAAGTCAGCAATGGGGGAGGCGGAGTGAAATTTGTGAGAATTCCATCGGGTATATACGCAACATTGTCACATCCCGCGATCCCTCCGGTTCTTTGTGCTGTTTGGATGCTTCGGATGGGTGGCGGCAAAACGTGGAACAACCAAATGGGGCAGTGGCCCGCGGGGCTTGCTCCGTGGACAGGCAGCGTGGCGTTGGATTTCGTTATAGTAGCTGTGGTGGCATCAATTCTGATGGCATTTCTAAAGAACATATCGGACAAGCGCCGAACAGCATTGCTTATACTAATGATGTTGGCCGGCCAGTTCGCCGCTTTGATTGCCGCTGGAAATATAATATCCGGCACATTCCCTCAAGGCATAGACCACCCTGCTTTCATGTTCCGCGTCCGCGAATTCGCCGAAATTTTCCCTTTTGCGTTAGGAAGCTATAACCCGTGGTGGAATGCGGGCATTGAGCATTTTATCGGAGTCACGAGCGGAGCTCAGAATTTTGGCATAATTAATCTGCCCTTGCTTAAACTATTCGAAATCGAATCGTTCTACGGAGGGGCTGTTTTCTTCTGGATGATTATCGGTTTTCCATGGATAGGGGTATTATCACTCCATGCGTCAGGCGCCCGCCATATAGGTGCTGTTGCAGGCGGCATGATGTTGTGCGCGGCGACGCGCTCTATGTATCTCTTCTTCTGGCAGTCGGGCAACATCGGGGGGATGGTTTCCACAATGCTTTCCTTGCCTGTTGCGGCGCTCGGATGGCGCGTCGTGGTGCTTCGTAGAGGGGGAATGCTGACTGCGCTATCGCTGGGAATTCTTGCTTGGCTAGTGTGTATCTGGTCTCCGGGGATATTCGTTTGTGTCGGAGTCGCTCTGGGGTGGCTGTTAAACCATCGTCACTGGACGCGCCGCCAGATAGTGGTGCTGTTTTCCGGCGGAGCGCTTGCTTTGCTCCTATATTCCCCGTGGCTCTGGGTGGTTCTGTTCCCATGCCGTGGCATAGTTGAACATGTCGGCGGAAGCGGAGCGGTTGCGGAGACGCAACTCCAGATGATTCGCACGGCTTTCAGTCAGCTTTCCCGACGGGTGCAGGAATGGCATCCCCTGATAATTTTCTTTGGACTCTATACGGGTTTCTTCCGTTTTCGCGGGGTATCGCGACGCTATCTTATGGGGCTTTTCGCTCCTGCTGTGCTAGTAACACTGAGTATAGGATGGAAGCGCGACTCGCAGCTTGACCGAATTTCGTTGTCTCTTGCGACGATGTGTATAATGCCGGCTGCGATTGAGGTGGAGCGGCTGTTCTCTTCACGTCGTTGCCGTGGGCGAGGGCACTTTGCTGTCTTGGCGCAGGGCATCGTCATCGCAGCTCTGTTCATGGGGCTTCGTATAGCGGTCGCGCACTGCGGAAACTCCGCCGGGTTCAAAATGTGGCCCTCGCAGCCCAGCGTTGACGAATTCATCGAGGTTGTCCGCAGAGAAGTCCCGCACGACGCGCGGCTTGCCTTCGCGGGTGATACGGATTGCCGTTATGAGTGGGGAAAACCGGCTTTTTTCCCCATTCTGGCTGATCGTGAAATGATGGCCGACGACTATTACGGATATCCCCGCAAGTTGATCCCATACAAATATCCGCCCTTGCCATACCGCAGTACGGTAGAGGGGGTTGTTGAATTTTCTCGCATATACGGCATCACGCATTGGGCCTCTGCCGAGCCGTACTGGCGTGGCGTGTTTACTCGCAACACGAACGAATTCTCCCGAGTCCACAGCATGCGAATGCAAAGCAGTGAAGTAGACGTTTTCAAGGTTGTGTCGGTTGAAAACCCCGGGCGATTCTTCGAAGGCGATGGACGTGTGGAGGCGAAGGAAAACCGTATCGATGTATTCCCTTCAAATCCATCAACCAAGCGAGTGGTAATCCGCTACAATTGGAGGGACGGCCTCATCTGTCGCACCGCAGGTGCGGAAATAAAGCCGTACAAGGTTGACGACCAAACGGTTTTTATCGCCATCGAACCCAATGGCAACTCAGTCGTCACAATAGGCTACAGACCCCTCTGGAGGCCGTTGGCACCCAACACCGATGGCACCTATCACCACTGATCAGGCAACTACGTCGGGGTCTTCGGCATGCGCCTTCGCAACCGAGTCGGCAAGCGCATCGAGCTGTGCAAGCGTTTCGGCTGTCGGAAGGCCTTTTTGCATGACAGTGCCCAGTATCTGAGCCTTGATGTTGGGAATTAATCCGGCGATCTGCTCTACTTGCTTTGTCGCCCACCCGTACGAGCCAATTATTGCTGCGTATTTGACTTTTGGGCGCACCATGTTGGCGATGTATGCGGCGTAGACCATTTTGGGGTGCGCGTTCACATGCACTGTAGGTGCTGCGGCGATAAGCGTGGCAGCGTCTACAAGCGACATTGCGAGGTCGCCGATATCGGTCTCGTTCAGATCGAACACATGAACCTTAACACCGCGTTTCACTAGAGCGTCGACAAGGTGGTCAACCATAAGCTTTGTGCTGCCGTGCATTGTGACGTAGGGCAGGCATACTTCGTTCGCAACCTTCGGAGATATCCAGTTGCGGTATGCGTCTATGATAAAGCGGGTGTCGTTGTGGACAGGGCCGTGGCTGGGGCCGATCATGTCGAAATCCAGCTGCTCAATCTTTTTGAGGTTGTTCGAGATTGCAGCCCGGAAAGGCATCATGATTTCGGCGAAATAGCGCTTGGCAGCCTTGAAAGTCTCAGCTTTGTTGGTGACGAATATATCTGATGTGGCAAGATGCGAGCCGAAAAAGTCGCAACTGAACAGGATTTTGGATTCTGGCACATACGTACTCATCGTTTCGGGCCAGTGAACCCAAGGAGTGTAAACGAATTGGAGAGTTTTATCTCCGAGCGAGACTGTTTCACCGTCTTTGACCACGCGGAAACTCTCCTGTGGCAACCCGAGGTGTGTTGAGAGCAATTCCTGAGCTTTCGAGCTGCACAGTATTTGCGCGGCAGGGTATTTGGCGAGCAACTCGGGAATGACTCCGGAGTGATCCTGCTCTGTGTGATTCGAAACTATGAAGTCGATTTTCTCGACACCTTCAAGCTGGCTGATCAAATCGCCTCTTAGTTCTGGATCAGTCGCGTCTATCAACGCAATGGCTTCAGACCCTTTAACTAGGTATGCGTTGTAGCTTGTTCCTTCCGGAAGCGGGATGAGAGAATCAAAAAGCCGTCTCTCCCAATGGACTGAAGCTATAAGTTGTATTCCAGGTTTAATTTCGCGTGCTATCATGATACGAACCTCATCTTTAAAATAAAACACGCAGTATACCTTCAACTTCATGCATTGTCAAACAACCACCGTCCAATTTTGAAATTGCTGCATAACAGCTCTATGCTGTATAATGGCACGCATGAAAACTAGACTCTTCGCGAAAGTTGCAACGTTTGCGTTTATAACCTCCGTTGGCGTTATCATTTCGGGATGCAGGGTCAGCGATGTCAAGGAGACTACAATCGTCGTTCCCGACGTTCGCAACGAGGCATGTCTGAAGATTGTGAAGCAGGCTCTCGCGACACTCAAAATCCCGATGAAGCCCAATGCTCCAGAGGTTGTCAAGGTCAATTACAGTACCGGTGAAATAGTCGTAAGGTACGATTCGATGCAGATTGGTACGAAAAATATCGAAGACGCCATCGCTCAGGCAGGTTTTGCCGCCGGTCCGTTCCCCGCCAACGAGGAGGCGGCATCCAAATTGCCGCCGGAATGTCGTGCCGAGCCAAAAGATTAAACAGTTCATCGGATTCTTGGCTTTTGAACGTGGCCTGGCCGAGAAAACCCGCAGGGCGTACGAATCCGACCTGAGTCTTTTTACGGTCTTCCTGACAGACCTCCATGGTTCGACCCCCGATTTCCGGGAAACGACAACGCCGGATATAATAGCGTTTCAAGAGAACGGGCGTTCAGAAGGTCTGGCGGATTCAACTCTTGCCCGGAGGCTGGTGTCCATCAAGTCGTTCTTTGCGTATATGCGCATGGAAAAAATCATAGACAATGATCCTGCCGCCATGATCACGACCGCGCGTCGCTCGCGTACCCTTCCGCATTCGCTGAGCGAAAAATCCCTCGAATCTCTCCTCCAGGCCCCATCCGCAGGAACGCGCGATGGAAGGAGAGACCGCGCTATGTTGGAGCTCCTTTATGGATGTGGTCTTCGTGAGTCCGAAGTGGCAGACCTGAGGATCGATGCTCTCCGCTTCGAGGAAGGTCTGGTGAGGTGTACAGGCAAAGGCTCGAAGGTACGGCTTGTGCCGTTTGGGGCTAAAGCGGAAGCCGCGACCAAACTTTACCTCGCCGAATCCCGCCCCTTATACCATCCAGCTCAGGACGATACAACGCTGTTCCTCAACCGGAACGGCGCGAAGCTGAGCCGCATGGGCGTCTGGGGCATAGTCAAGAAGCACGCCAAATCCATCGGCCTCGGGGATGAAGTTTCCCCGCATTGGCTCAGGCATTCTTTCGCCACGCACCTCTTGGCCAACGGCGCTCCGGTACGGGTGATACAGGAGATGCTCGGGCACGCGGATATAGGCACGACCCAGATATACACGCACGTTGATTCAGACAGGCTGCGTTCCACTCATGCTAAGTTTCACCCTCGTGCGTAAACAGCGCAATACACATACTTGTGAACACCTCTCAATCCAACACAGCAGACGCCGCTTCTCCCCAGGTACGGGCCTTGGAGGAAACGCTTGGTTATAGTTTTGCAAACGAAGCATTGTTGGGCACCGCTCTCACGCACCCATCATACCGCAATGAGACCGGAGTTACGGACGATAACCAGCGTCTGGAATTTCTTGGGGATGCGATAATCGGATTCCTTCTGGCTGACCGGGTTTTCCGCCACCATACAACGAAACCCGAGGGTATGCTTACCGTCCTTAGAGCATCCGTTGTCAACGGCTCTGCCCTCGCCGCCAAAGCTGCAAAACTCGGCATAGGCGATGCACTGCTTCTGGGTCAAGGCGAAAAAAACTCTGGCGGACGCCAACGCGAATCGAACCTCGCCGATGCGTTTGAATCCATAATGGGGGCTGTTTACCTTGATGGCGGCTTTGACGCCGCCTCACGTGTGTTCGACCGGCTTTTTGCCGAAGAGATAAACACCCTCGGGGACGATCCCTGGATGCACAATCCGAAAGGGCGCCTCCAATACGAAGCTCACAAATTCTTTAACGCCGAGCCGGAGTACGTGACGATTGGTTCCGCCGGGCCCAAGCACCGCCCGCAGTTCCGAGTCAGCGTTAAAGTTGGCGACAAGCTTTCAGCAGAAGGCACAGGAGCCACAAAACAACTTGCGCAGGCCGACGCCGCCACCGCCCTGCTAGCACTTATCAAAGACCGCATGAAAGGGCTGTTATGAAGCGAACTTATGTCAAATGGTGGCGTCTATTCCGTGATTCCCCGCAGTGGGAGGGACTCGGCATCGCGCGCACACTTGTGCTTAGCGCCACTGTCGGAGCAGGCGCCGGCCTTGGAGCCGTATTGCTCGTGGCAATGCTGCAGATCACACAATGGTTCTTCTTCGGGTTCATAGCAAACTATGAGCCGTCTGTGCCGGTGGGCGAACCGGTGTTCTTAAAAAACCTTCCGGAAATTACGGGCGAGATCCGCCGCTGGACATTTCTGTTCCTTCCCGCGGTTGGCGGTCTTATCTCAGGAATCATAGTGCATCGTTTTGCGCCTGAAGCCGCGGGGCATGGTACAGACGCTGCCATAGAGGCATATCACTTCCGAGGTGGCAGAGTGCGCCCTGCTGTTCCGCCTATCAAGGCCATCGCGACATCGCTCCTCATCGGCTCAGGTGGTTCAGCCGGCTGCGAGGGCCCAATCACTCAGATCGGGTCCGGCTTCGGCTCCGTGCTAGCCTCCGCTCTTAAACTCCGAGTCGCCGAACGGCGCGCCTTGATGGCAGCGGGCATGGGTGCCGGTGTGGGTGCGCTCTTCCACGCCCCAATGGCGGGGGCGCTCTTCGCCGCTGAAGTGCTGTATCGAGACCTGGATCTCGAGTACGAAGTGCTAATACCATCAATCATAGCCTCAGTCACCGGATACTCTGTGTTTTCCAAGGTCTTCGGCTTCCATGCCCTTTTCGAGACGCCTCCATACGGCTTTTCCCGTCCCGAAATTCTGCCTCTCTATCTGTTGCTCGCAGTCGTTCTCGCAGGCGGTGCGCGGTTCTACACATGGTTTTTCTACTCGGTACACGAAAAATTCGAAGCTGTAAAAATCTCGCCAGCATTAAAACCAGCTATAGGCGGGCTGCTCACGGGTTTGGTAGGCTTTATGTTCCTGCCTGCTCTGGGCTCCGGATATGGCATTGTGCAGGAAGCGCTGCATTACGATTGGCACATGCCCCGCGAAGTCGCAATGTCGGCGCTCGGCCTGATGGCGGGTGTATTTGTCCTGAAGACGCTAACCACTTCATTCTCTGTCGGCTCCGGTGGTTCCGGCGGCATTTTCGGCCCTGCACTTGTGTTGGGTGCGACACTCGGTGGCGCAGTCGGAATCATTTTTTCTCTGTTGCTTCCCGGCCTGGAGGTGCCAGTAGGCTCTTTTGTGATGGTCGGGATGGTTGCTTTCTTCGGTTGCGCAGCAAAGACTCCAATAAGCGTTATCTTGATGGTCGGAGAAATGACAGCCAACTACCGATTGCTTGTGCCGTCCATGTGGGTGTGCATGATCGCGTACATGCTGTCTCGCCGAGTGTCGCTCTACCGCGCGCAACTTCCAAACAGATTCGATGCGCCTATACATCGAGGGGAGATGATCTCTGGTGTGGTGCGCAACATTGTCGTGCGTGATCTGCTGGGAACACGTCGCGACTTCCCGTTTATGACGGTGCAGGACGACACGCCGCTAAGTCTGATGGTTGACGCTCTGGCGAGTGGCATGCAATCCGTCTTTCCTGTAGTGGGGGATGATGGACGTATGCTTGGCGAAGTGACCTCCGCCGATCTTGAATCCGTTGTGACGTCGGATCCTATGCTGCGAGCAACACTTATGGTGAGCGATATAGCACTGCAGAAGCATGCCTGCGTGTCAGAAGACGACATGCTTCAGACTGCGCTTCGACACATGGACCGCGAAGGGGTGGACAACATTGTTGTTGTTTCTTCAGACAACATGCAAAGGCCTGTCGGCATTCTCTCGCACAACGACGTAGTGACGGCACTCCGTACTGGCAGTGCCGGATAACCATCCTCTTGCCGGTTTGTATAACAATCTGGTACTATAACCGCAGTTGATGCCAGGGTGCTTTGACAGCGCCGTTTACTGAAAGGTTTTTAGAATGACAAACTACATGCTGATCCAGTCGGAGGGCGCAATATGCCTATGAAGACAAAGCCCATATCCGTGGGGTTTGTCTCGCTCGGATGCGCAAAGAATCTAGTCGATTTGCAGGTAATGGGCGGGGAGCTCCATCTGGCGGGATTCGAAATAGGCGTTGATCCGGAGAAGGCAGACGCCGTGCTGATCAACACTTGCGCTTTTATTGAAGAGGCGCGTGAAGAGGCTGTTTCAAATATACTTGCCATCTGCGAACTCAAGAAAACTGGCAAATGTAAAGCCGTGATAGTCTCCGGTTGCCTTGCTCAGCGATATAGAGAGAAGCTGCTTCAGGCGTGCCCAGACGTGGACGCCGTACTGGGACTCGACGATTTGGAACGAGTCCCAGAAGTGATCCGGGAGGCGGTGGGAAAATCCGCCTCGGCAAAAGGGGTTAAAGGCGGAAACGCTAAAATCGTGGCGGTGTCTGCCGACAGCCCTTCGCACCTATATAACCCCGGCATCCCCGGGTTGGTCCTCACTGGCGGCCCCTACGCATATCTGAAAATCGCGGAAGGCTGCTTCCATGTGTGTGCGTTCTGCGCCATTCCCGGGATACGCGGAAAATTGCGCTCGCGAACAATCCCAGACATCGTTGCAGAAGCGAAATCTATTCTTGCCGAGGGGATAACGGAGCTGGACGTCATAGCGCAGGATGTTACCAGCTATGGCAGAGATTTCAAAGACGGCACAACGCTTGTTACGCTTCTGCGTGAACTGGATTCGCTCGAAGGAGAGTACTGGATAAGGCTTCTTTATGCGCATCCCGCAATGCTCACCGATGAACTGCTCGATTTCATAAACGGAAGCCGTCACGTCTGTCATTACCTTGACGTACCCATACAGCACAGCCATCCAGACATCCTGAGGTCAATGCGCCGCGCAGATACAATGGATGTCGTTCCCGTCATGGCCGACCGGATCCGTGCGCGGATACCGGACGTGACGTTGCGCACCACTTGCCTCGTCGGCTTCCCTGGAGAGACTGAGGAGCACTTCCAACACTTGATGGATTTTATCGGCAAGGTCAAGTTCGACCACCTCGGCGCTTTCGCTTTCTCTCCTGAACAAGGTACGCCAGCTTTCGACATGGGCGACGATCCGGACGACGTCGTTTCAGAGGATCGGCGGAGGCGTTTAATGGAGAAGCAAGCGGGGATTGCAGCGGAGAAACTCCGTGGCAGGGTGGGGACAGTGACACGCGTCCTGCTAGAAGAGCCGCCAGAAACCAAGGGCGATCTCTGGGAAGGCCGCGCAGAATCTCAGGCTCCTGACGGCATTGACGGCAGCACTTACATAAGTGGTGTGCCGAAACACGTCAAAACCGGCGATTTCATCGATGCTGAAATCGTCGGGGTAGATGAATTCGATCTGCGGTGCGTGTTTAAGAAAGCACTCTGATTTCCGGCTCCAGCAATATTCCGGAATTTGTGAGCGCACGCTCGCGCATCATGCGCATTAGTGCGTAGACGTCGGAGGCTGTGGCCTCTTGGTCAACGGAAATTATGTTTGCGTGGTGTTTCGTCACGTACGCTCCGCCGATCCTAAGTCCCTTGCATCCGGCTTCGTCCAATATGATGCCGGCGGATTTGCCGGGAAGCGGTGGATTCTTGAAAATACTGCCTCCAGAACGCAGCCCCGAAAAATCAGGGCGCATGGCCAAGGCATCGTCCATCGCAATTCTAACAGCTATCTGCGAGCTCTTCTGCAGCTTGATACGGATCTTTGTCACCACAGAGCCAACGACAGCGGGGCAGGATCTGTACGAAGCGCCCAATTGCGCAGCGGGAATTGTTTTCACCAATCCATCGCCAGTCACCACCTCTGTGTGCACAACGCAGTCGCAGAACGAACCGGCGCGAGTACCGGCGTTCATGGCCAACCAGCCACCGCAATATCCCGGGATGCCCGCCATGAACTCAAGCCCCGAATACCCTCGGCTCAAGCAATAGCTCACAAGGCTCGGCCCCTGCACTGTGCACCCAAGATCCATAATAACATGCTCTTCAGTCTCCTCCACGATTGTTTTCGTGGAGAAAGCAGTTCCTGCTGGCCTTATTATCGTCTTGTAGCAGCCGGTTGGTGCTATAAACGAATTCGTTCCACCGGACAACACGGTGAAGTCACCCGCCTTAACTGCTTCCTGAACATCCGCTACGCTGCGCACAACGACTACGTTTGGGGCGATAGACGCCGTGCCGAACGCACCAAGCCTGACCTCCATAGGCGGCTTTTCGGGTGGTTTCGCAGCGGCTATACCGGCTGCGATATTATGAACATCGCCAGCTCCGATAACCAGCACCAGATCGCCCGGACGCAGCGTCGCCTTCACGTACAACGCAGCCTCCTCTGTCGAATCGGCGCATATTGGTATGGGCATGCGTATATTGCCTGCCGCCGCGTCACGGAATGCTTTATACAAATCTGACGCCGCGCCTCCGCAAATAAGACACTCCGAGGCGCAATAGACAGGACAAAGCACAAGTTCATCAATCCCGATGAAAGCCTCGGGGAATTTGGTCAGCATCGTCTTTGTTCGCGTGTATCTGTGCGGCTGGAAAACCGCTACTATTCGCTCGTGTGGGATATCCGAGGCGGTTTCTATGAACGCCATAATCTCCACAGGATGGTGTGAATAGTCCGATATTACCGTAAACTCCTCTGAATTGCCGATCTTCTCAAAACGGCGCGATGGCAGCACTGCTGTCTCCTCAAGTGCGGCGCAGGCTTCATCAAAGTCAACACCAATTGAGGACACTGCCGCAATCGCCGCTGTCGCGTTTAGAACGTTGTGGCGACCTCGCACTAAGAGCTCAATATCCCTTGAGGCGCCTTCTTGCGGAGTTAGAGTGAACTTCGTTCCCGCCTCCGTTCTTGCTAAGTTCGAAATCCGGAAATCCGCATCCGACGCGAAACCAAAAGATATCCGCTTCGCGTTACTGGAAACCCTTTGCACAAGAGCTGTCGCACGCTGGTGGTCGGCGCAGTAAACGATCGCTCTTTTTGTGTTGCATAGCATGCGACTGAAGGTGTTCTCGAGCTCAAGTTCGTCGCTATAGTACTCAACATGGTCGAAGTCAAGGTTGTTCAGCACCGTTACCTCAGGGGTATAGTATGCCAGAGTGCCGTCGCTTTCGTCAGCCTCGGCCACAAAAAGCCCACGTTTCCCCGGAGAGTCGAAAATCTCGCCTCCAGCAACCGCTCCCAGATACGGCGACTCCCCCCCTATGCACCAGCCACTCTCGGATGGTCTAAGCCTCTTCAAAATTCCAGCGGTGAACACGGAGGTAGTTGTCTTGCCATGAGTTCCGCAAACCGCTATTGTGTCGTGCATTCCGCTCAGCGCCGCAAGCAGCACTCCGCGAAGATGCACGTGTAAACCCTTTTCGACGGCGTCGGCTATTTCCGGCGACTCTGGGGGAATTGCGTTTGTGCGGATTATCATGTCTGACTTCGAGTCGAAATCAGATGCATGTGCAAGCGAATGCCCGCTCTCCACTGCCACGCCAAGGCCTTTCAGCCAATCGGAGAGGTGGCTGGGAGCGATGTCGCAGCCCGACACGTCCCAGCCCATTTTCCTCAGGATAAAGGCGACTCCCGCCATGCCGACCCCGCCGATACCCGCAAAATGCGCTTTCGACGGCGGAAGCTCAAGTCTTGCCACCACGTTGTTATAGGAGGTCTGCATGGTTTTTATGTCCAGTATCCCGCTTGTTTCGCTGTTTCAGACTCGATTAATCGCGCTTGCCCAGCGTTTTGTCTGCCATGTACATTGCGCCCTTCGAGCCTGAGCTCATCTCGAGCATCCACAGCACGTCAGAGACGCTGGCTTCTTCCTCGACTTGCTCGTCAATGAACCACTTCAGCATGCTCTGGGTTGCGAAGTCCTTTTCTGCAACGGCCATCTCGAAAATTCCGTTGATCCATGCCGTAACTTTTTTCTCATGATCGAGTGCGTCCCTGAACATCTCGGCAAGATCTGCCCATTCTGTTTTCGGTGCCTCGATAGCCTCGAAAACGACCTTAGCGCCCTGATCCTCCAGGTACTTTGCGAACTTGAACGCGTGCTCCTGCTCTTCCTTGAACTGCATGCTCATCCAGTTTGCCGCGCCTTTGAATCCCTTGTCCATCGCGTCGTTACCCATAGCCTGGTATAGAAACGCGGAAAAAAACTCTCTGTTGATCTGCTTGTTGATCTCGTCGGCGATTTTTTTGCTTATCATATCCATTCTCCTTACTTTTGTTATTAAACCACGTGCGCCTTTTCAGACGGAAATTTATCGACTATTCTATCATTTCCAATAAAGGATGACAAGTGGCCTGATTTTCCAGGCTTATCCCCCGC
>CAYOPG010000002.1:19488-71141 GCA_964405775.1 uncultured Lentisphaerales bacterium | reverse complement strand
GAAGCTTTCAACGAAGCAGCTTAAAGAGCTGAACCATTTAACTTGCAAATCACCTCGTTTTCAAGGCCCCCGTTTTCAAGGCCGTATTTCTGGAGGCGTCAGGGTCAACCCTTGTCTCTGGCGAACGTGATATAGTGATGCCGTTTTCCGACGGATGCCGGAAGATGGCGGAGTGGAGACTATGCCACGGATGCAGATTGCATTGGGCGGTTGGTATGGACCGGCCTGATGCAGTGTGCGGGTGATGCGGCAGGTCAGGAGGTAGGGCGGGGCTTGGTAAATTTGGGTTCGTCTGGGCTACATGTTTGTTTTGCGGAAGCGGCGTGTGGCGCTCCAGAGGACTGATGCGCCCATGGCGGCAAGCGCCACAAGCTGCGGCCAGAGGATGTCCGCGCCGACGCCCTTGAGGAAGATGCCGCGTATGATGACGAGGTAGTGGCGGAGCGGGTTGGCAAGGGTGAACAAGCGTATGGCGGCGGGCATGTTGGCGATAGGGAACATGAAGCCGGAGAGGAGGACGGCAGGGAAGTACAGGAAGAACGTGCCCATCATCGCCTGCTGCTGGGTCTGGCTCACTGTCGAAACAAGCAGGCCGATGCCTATCGTGGTCATGATGAAGAAGGCGGAGGCTAGCAGCAGCAGGCCGATGTCGCCGCGTATGGGCACGTTGAACCAGAGGCGTCCGATGAGCGTGATGGCAATGACGTCTGCAAAGCCGATGAGCGCGAACGGGAGGCTCTTGCCGAGGATGAATTCGGCGGGGGTGATAGGCGTGACCATCACCTGCTCCATGGTGCCGACCTCCTTCTCGCGCACTACGGCCATGCTCGTGAGCATAAGCGTTATGAGCATGACGAGGATGGCGATGACGCCGGGGACGTAGAAGTTGCGGCTCTCGAGGTTGGCGTTGAACCACGTGCGGGTTTCGAGCGTCACGCCAGCGGGCGGCGGCGCACCGCCGCGCATGCGCGCGTTGCGCCCGGAGAGCTGCGCGTGGGAGAACTCGCCTGCTATGCGCGAGCTGTAGTCGAGTACGATGCCAGCGGTGTTGGAGTCAGTTCCGTCGAGCAGCATCTGGAGCCTGGCGGGGCGTCCGGCCAGCAGGTCGCCGCCGAAGCCGCTGTTCAGGCGCAGCACGGCGCGTACCTCCCCGCGGTCGAGCACTTCGCGCACTTCGCTCTCCTCCGTGAGCCACGATGTGATTGTGAAATATCCGGAGTTCTCGAACCGCGCCACGAGGTCGCGGCTTGCGGGCGTGTTGTCGAGGTCCATGACGGCGGTGGCGACGTTGCGCACGTCGGTCGTCACCGCATAACCGAACACGAGCGCCTGCACGATGGGCATGAGGAAGATCACGCCCTTCATCTTGGGGTCGCGGAAGACGTGTATAAACTCCTTGACGAGCATGCGCTTGACGCGTTCCAGTTTCATGCCACCACCTTCATCTTGAATTTGCGTATGGCCGCAGCCAGCACTACCGTACCGAACACCGTAAGCAGAAGCGCCTCGCGCCAGAGCGTTTCGAGGCCGACGCCCTTGAGGTAAATGCCCTTGAGTATTGCGATGAAGTATCGGGCGGGGATGACGTGGGTGATGATCTGGAGCGGGCGCGGCATGTTGGCGATGGCGTACATGAAGCCGGAGAGCAGGAACGACGGCAGGAACGTGATGATCATCGCGAGCTGGCTTGCGAGGAGCTGCCCCTTTGTGGCGATGCTTATGAGCATGCCTACGGAGAGGACGCCGACGAGGAAGATGGCGGACATTGCGAAGAGAAGCCACACGCTGCCGCGCAGCGGCACGTGGAACATGAACTCGCCCATCAGCACCGCCAGCAGCACATCCAGCATCCCGATGGCAAAGTACGGCAGCATCTTGCCGATGATCAGTTCGGGGCCGCGCACGGGCGTGGAGATGAGCTGCTCCATCGTGCCGCTTTCCCATTCCCTGGCGACTGTGAGGGAGGTGAGCAACGCGGCGATGACGGCCATGATCACGGCAATCAGGCCGGGGATGATGTAGTTGCGCGACTCCATTGTGGCGTTGTACCAGACGCGCGGGCGCACCTCCACAGGCATGGCGGGGGCGGGTAAGCCGTGGCGCGAGGCGGTTCGCATGGCGACTTGCTGCGAATAGGCCGAGGTCACGGCGCGCGAGTAGCCCGCCGCTATCGTGGCGGTGTTGGCGTCGCTGCCGTCGACAATCATCTGCACCGTCGCCTCGCGTCCTGCCGCGAGCTGGTCCGCGAAGTCCGAAGGGATGACGATGGCCGCCAGCGCGAGGCGCGAGTCGATTGCTTCCTCAAGGGGGCGGTAGCTTTCTGCGTGCCCGATGATGGCGAAGTAGCGCGACCCGCCAAAGCGGCTGATCATCTCGCGGCTCTGCGGCGTGCCGCTCTGGTCCCAGACTACGACGGGTACGTTGTCGACATCGAGCGTCAGCGCATGGCCGAAGAGCAGCAGCATCAGCATAGGGATGGCGATGGCCATGCCGAGGCTGCGGGGGTCGCGCAGTATGTGGACCGACTCCTTGCGGGCGATGGCTCTGATGCGGAACAATTTCACCGGCGCACCTCCTGCTGGGTTGTTTCCATGCGGTCGCGCCGCTCGATGAGCGACACAAACACGTCCTCCATGGAAGGGACGATGCGTTCGAGCCGTTCGTATGGCATGCCGTCTGAATCCATTGCGGCGGCGATTGCCCGCATGGCGGCTTCGGCATCATCCACGACGAGGTGCAGGCCACGCCCGAACAGCGCCGCCTCCTTGACTTCGGGCAGCCTTTCGGCAATCGCCATTGCGTCCTGCGGGCGGTTGCAGGCTAGTTCCAGGATGCTGTCGCTCATGCTTTCCGACTTGAGGGCGGCGGGCGAATCCATGGCGATCACCTCCCCGCGGTAAATGAGCGCAATCCGATCGCAGTACTCCGCCTCGTCCATGTAGTGCGTAGTAACGAAAACCGTGGAGCCTCCATCTGCCAGCCCGTATATCATATCCCAGAAGTTGCGGCGGCTGGCGGGGTCGACGCCGGAGGTAGGCTCGTCTAGGAAGATGACGGGCGGTTCGTGGAGGATGGCGCAGCCCAGGGACAGGCGCTGCTTCCACCCGCCGGGGAGCGTGCCAGTACGCGCATTGCGGTGGTTGCGCAGTCCGGCCATTTCTATCACCCAGTCCTTGCGTTCGCGCTTGCGCGCCTTGGGTATGAGGTATATGCCGCTGTAGAAATCGATGTTCTCCTCCACGGTAAGATCTTCGTATAGCGAGAACTTCTGGCTCATGTAGCCGATGTTAGCCTTGATCTGCTCCTGCTGCGTGCGGATGTCGAGCCCGGCGACGGTGCCGCCCCCGCCTGTGGGCGCGAGAATGCCGCACAGCATCCGGATCGTCGTGGATTTGCCTGCTCCGTTCGGGCCGAGGAAGCCGAAGATTTCGCCGCGCCTGACATCGAGCGAGATGCGGTTGACGGCGATGAATGAGCCAAACCGCTTTTCCAATTCCCTTACGGAGACGGAGTTTTCCGGGCTATTCATTTTCAGCGCCTCCTTCCCCTTCTGCGATGACCGATATGAAAACGTCCTCCAGCGTAGGCGGCATGTGGCGCATGCCCTCGACTGCAATGCCCGCGCCGCGCAGGGCTTCGGCGGCGGCCGTCCTGTCCCCATCCATATCGCGTGTCGTCAGGTGCACGCGGTCCCCGAACAGCCCCGCCGACCGTCCAGGCATTGCATGGCGCAACACCGCTGCCGCGCGGCGCGGGTCGTCGGCTCGCACTTCGAGAATCGCGCCCTGCATGAGGCCTTTCACTTCGTCCGGCGTACCGGTTGCGAGAAGCCGTCCCTTGTGGAGGAGCGCGAGGCGCTCGCAGCGTTCAGCTTCGTCCAGGTATGCAGTTGATACGAACACCGTAACGCCTTCGCGCACGAGCTGGTAAAGGATGCGCCAGAAATCGCGGCGCGAAACGGGATCCACGCCGTTTGTCGGTTCGTCGAGCAGCAGCACCTTGGGTGTGTGTATGAGTGCGCACGCGAGGCCGAGCTTCTGCTTCATGCCCCCGGAGAGGCGCCCTGCAAGGCGGTGTCTGAACGGAGTCAGGTTGCTGAATGAGAGCAGTTCGTCGATCCGCTCCCCGCGGCCCCTGCGCGGCACCCCGTAGATGTCGGCGTAGAAATTGATGTTCTGCATGACCGTTAGATCCGGGTAGAGCCCGAACCTCTGGCTCATGTAGGCGATCGAGTCCTTGATGCCCGATGATTCGCGCACGGTGTGCAGTCCGGCCACCCACGCATCGCCCGATGTCGGATCCATTGTCGCCGCGAGCATGCGCATCGTCGTCGTCTTGCCAGCCCCATCCGGTCCGACGAGCCCGAACAGCTGCCCCTCCGCAACGGAGAACGTCAGGCGGTCGACGGCGAGGACATCGCCGAAGCGCCGCGTCAGGTTTTCCGTGCGTATGGCTTCCATTTGTCTGTCTCCTATTGCGTAGCAATTCGCGCGTCCGCCGGCATGCCCGGCTTCAGCTCCTGCCCGGGGTTGGGAATGTCGATTTTGATCCTGTACACAAGCTTCACGCGCTCCTCGGCCGTCTCGATATTCTTGGGGGTGAACTCCGCCTGCGATGAAATGAACGAGAGCCGTCCCGCGTAGGCCTTGCCGGGGTAGGTGTCCGTATAGACCTCGACATCCTGGCCGATCTTGACGCGCCCCAGATCCGTCTCCGCGATGTAGCCGCGCATCCACACGTCCGTGAGCCTGCCGACAGTGACGACGGGCGTCCCCGCCACCACATTCTCGCCACTCTCCACGCCCTCCGCCAGCACTATGCCGTCGAGAGGGGAGCGCAGCGTTGTATAGCCGAGCCTCACCTGCGCAAGCGCGGCAGCCTGTTTGGCCTGCTCCAGCCTTGCCCTTGCGGCGCGTATCGTCTCGTCGCGCGGCCCCTTCTCAAGCAGTGCCAGCCGCGCCTCGCGCTCGCGCACGGTCGCCTCCGCGATGCGGCTTGCAGCCTGCGACGCATCAAACTCGCGCTCTGGAATCACGCCTTGCCTGAACAGTTCCGTTTGGCGAGTGAATTCGGCTTTCTCGCGCTCCGCGTTTGCTCGGGCGACGTCAAGCGCGGCCGCTGCCTGCGCCTTTTCCTCCGGCCTCGTGCCGGCCTCCAGCTCCGCCAGCACGGCATCGGCGCTTGCAGCATCTGCGAGGCGTATCGCAAGCTCCCGTTCGATCTCCGCCGGATCAAGAAGCGCCACAACCTGGCCGTTCGTCACGGACTCGCCTTCCGAGACAAGCCGAGACTGCACTAGACCCGGCAGCTTGAATCCCACCTGCGTGGCAGTCACCTCGATGTTGCCGGATATCCTTATTGTGCCGCTGTCTTCTTTGGAATCCTGCCGCAGCACACGCGTGACAGCAACTGCGGCGACGACCGCGATGGGGATCAGAATCAATGGTTTTTTTGGTTTTTTCATTTTGACCTCCTTGTGAGTGTTGCTTCGTTACCTGGCTCTGGATGACCTGCTCCATTTTCAGAGCCGCGCATTGTGGCAGAGCGCACTGCTTCCGGCTTGTCGGTCTTGGCTTCTATTGACCTGCGGTACAGTATCCATGCCGCTTCCGCATGATCCTGCACGTCGAATTTTCCTGACCTGATGTGCCAGAGCGCAGTTGGCGGCAATATGATCCCGATGAACATCATCGCCGCGGCGCCTGCATCCACATCTCGGCGGATCGAGCCCTCCTGCTTGCCTGCCTCGACAAGCGAGGCCACCTCCGCAAGATACGCATCGACGATACCCATGAGCTTAATGCGACGCTGGGCATTGCCGTCGTAAAAAGCGGTGGAGAGCACAACTAGTGGAATCGACTCGTTGTCGCGGAACAGCTTCAGGTGCCTTTCGAGCAGCAGGTGTATGCGTTCGATTGCGTTCCCCTCCATGCGCCCCGCAGTGCGCACATTAGAGGATAGCCGCTGCTGTATGAAGTCCAGAATTGCGTCCATCACCTCGTCTTTGCCCTTAAAATGGCGGTAGATGGCAGACGGCACGATGCCCACTCTCCTGGCGATGGCTGCCATGCTCAAGCCGTTCAGGCCGCGCGCGGCAATGATGGCGAGCGCCGCCTTTGCGATTTCGTTCTGCCTAACTTCTGTTTTCTCTTTTCTTGCCGCCATAGCCGACCTCCCGATACGCAACAATGTGAATCAACGTTCACATTATTACAATGCCGATGGAAAGTCAACGCCTTTTTGCGTTTGAAATGGGCACCCGGGCGGCAGTTCAACGCCGCAACTAAACGGACTGCCGGCCGTTTATGGCTCGTTTGAGTGTGAGCGGATCGGAATAGCCGATGCCGCTGTCCGCCGGAAGACCCAGAGCGAGGCGTGATACCAGAACGTCAAGTCGCGTCAACCGCTCCGAGATGTACGCGGCTGTGGCGTCGCCCTCCACATCGGTGCCGATCGCCAATATAACTTCGCGGAAATCCCCGTCTTTTATGCGTTTTTCGAGCTCCGCGAGGCGAATGTCATCCGGCCCAGACGCGGTCATGGGAGAAATGCGCCCATGAAGAGTATGGAAGACCCCGTTAAACGCGCCGGAGCGCTCGATTGCCAAAATATCCCCCGATTCCTCCACTACGCAAAGTAGCGATGCGTCGCGCGCTGGGTCGGAACACAGGCGGCACGGGTTGGAGTCGCGGGTCGTTATGGAGCCGCAGAGGTCGCATACGCAGACATTTTCATGAAGATCGGTCAGTGCATCTATTAGCGGCTGGGTAATTTCGCCGCCCCGGCGCACAAGAGCGAGCGCGACGCGTTCAGCGGAGCGGCGCCCTATGCCGGGAAGCTTCGCAAGAATCTGCGTGAGATTGTCAAATGGATTCGCCATCGCCATCTAAGCCAACAAGCCAATTGGCGGGGAGTGGGCTCACATGCCGCCCATGAGGCCGTCGAGCCCTATTTCCTTCGACATTTTCTTCATCTGCTCCGCTGCCTGATCCTTGGTCTTCTTGAGCGCCTTGTTGGTGTTTTCCATGATGGTGCGCTCAAGCTTGTCCAGGCGCGTGATGTCGACCACTTCAGGATCTATTTTGATCGCGGACACTGAGAGGTCGCCTCGAACAGTAACTTTTACGCCGGCGTTTTCGTAGTCACAGGTCTGGCTTTCAAGATCTTTTTGGATTTTCTTGACCTTGTTGCGCATTTCCATCGCTTGTTTTGCCTGCTGGAAGATGTTTGGAGTTGCCATAATAGGGGGTCTTTCGTTGTTGTTCTATTTGTGTCTGATGTCGGTGATTCTACCATCGAATATCTTCAGGGCTTCTTTCACGACAGGTATTTCAATTGTTCTCTCGTTCTTCTCGATCTCAGTAAGCTCCGAGTCGTTCCGGAGGGTTTCCGCCGGGGTTGCGGGCGCTGGGTCGGTCTGGGGAACGACAGGCGCAACCGGTTCCGTCTTGACGGGTGCGGCGGCGCGTGCGATACGAACGCGCTTCTGCTGCTGGTCGTCATCGCCGCCACCGGAGGTGAGGTCGGTCAACTTTTTCAGGATTGTCTGTAGATCGACGAGGTCGGATGCCCGAGCGCAACGGATGAGGGCTGTTTCGAGAATAGTGCGGGGCGTGAGCGAGAGCCGCATTTTACTTTCGAGCTCGATGAGGTTCTCGACTATAGTCAGCACCGCGGTCGCAGATGAAATCTTTGCCTGTTGGGCAAGCGTCCCCTTCTGAGCATCAGTCAAATCAAGGCGCGAGACATCGCCGTTAAGCTGTATGCAGACAAGCAGGTTGCGGAAATGATTTATCAGCTCCCCGGCGAGACGGCGCAGGTCTTTGCCAGAGGAGTCCAGTTCGTTGACGAGACGCAGAACCGTTGCCACGTCACCCTTGAGCACCGCACCTGCGATCTCCTCTATAGATCCGCGCGCCACGAGGCCGAATACGCTCAGCACATCGGCCTCGCGAATCGTTTTGCCAATGAACGAAATCATCTGGTCCAACGAAGATTGCGCGTCGCGCATACCGCCCTCGGCTCCTCTGGCAATGGCAAGCAAGGCATCGGCGTCTATATCTATTTCCTCTGCCGCGGCGATTTGCTTGAGTTGCGCAACGATTACCGGGATGGATATGCGGCGAAGGTCGAAGCGCTGGCAACGTGAGAGTATCGTGGTGAGGACTTTGTCCGGATCCGTTGTGGCGAAGATAAACTTTACGTAGGGCGGCGGCTCTTCGAGTGTTTTTAGCAGAGCATTGAACGCCGAGGTCGAAAGCATGTGCACCTCGTCGATGTAGTAGATTCGGAACTTGCCGCCGGTGGGCTGAAAATTAACGGTGTCGATGATCTTTTCATGCACGTCCGCCACGCCGTTGTTGGACGCTCCATCGATTTCCGCGACGTCTAACGCAGAGCCATTCGCAATATCGACACATGAAGGACAGACTCCACAGGGCTTGATGGTAGGACCGTCTTTGCAGTTGAGAGCTTTTGCGAATATGCGCGCGAGCGTCGTTTTTCCCGTGCCGCGCGGACCGGCCAACAAGTACGCCTGCGAGATGCGGTTCTGCGTGATGGCGTTTTTGAGCGTCCTGACGACATGATCCTGCCCGACCACTTCATCGAAAGTCTGCGGACGCCATTTTCTAGCCAGTACTTCGTAAGCCATCAAGTCCTCCCTTAAGGCACCATGAACCTGTGTGAAAACTCAAGCACCTCGTCGCGTACCGCCGCCTTCAAGTTTGCGTCGTTGATGTTTGAAAGCACATCGGCGATCTTGCCGGCGATGAACCGCATATCAGCTTCTTTCATGCCGCGGGTTGTGACGGAGGCCGTTCCGATGCGGATGCCCGAGGTTACAAACGGGCTGTTTTTATCGAACGGGATCGTATTTTTGTTCACGATTATGCCGGTCTCATCCAACGCAGCGGCGGCGTCCTTGCCGGTAAGGCTCGACGCGGCGACGTCAACCAGCATCAAGTGGTTGTCGGTCCCGCCGGAGACGATGCGGAAGCCACGCTCCTTGAGAACTTTGGCCATTTCGGCGCAGTTCTTGACGATTTGCCTTGCGTATTCTTTGAACTCCGGCGCCATTGCCTCTTTGAAGCAAACCGCTTTGGCGGCTATGGTGTTCATGAGGGGGCCGCCTTGGAGTCCGGGGAATACAGTCTTGTTTATCGCCTTCTCAAAATCTTTGCGGCAGAGAACCAAGCCGCTGCGCGGGCCGCGGAGAGTCTTGTGGGTGGTGGATGTAACGAACTCGGCGTATGGAACGGGATTCTCGTGAGCGCCACCCGCCACGAGGCCAGCGATGTGGGCCATATCAACCAACAACATCGCGCCGCAGGAGTCGGCGATCTGGCGCCAGCGCTTGAAATCGAGAGCGCGGGGGTATGCACTCGCGCCGGCGACGATTAGCTTCGGCTTGACCTCCTTTGCCTGCGCCTCGATGGCATCGTAATCAAGCAGTTCAGTTTCTTTATCGACCACGTACGGTACGATATTGAAGAGTTTTCCAGAAAAATTCACCGGCGAACCGTGGGAGAGATGGCCGCCTTGGTCGAGGCTCATGGAGAGGATCGTGTCGCCCGGCTCAAGCACTGCGAAGTATACGGCCATGTTCGCCGAGGAGCCGCAGTGCGGCTGAACGTTCGCGGCCTCGGCTCCGAAGAGCTCCTTGGCGCGCTCGATGGCCAGATTCTCGGCGTCGTCCACATATTTGCAGCCGCTGTACCAACGTTTTTCGGGATAGCCCTCGGCGTATTTGTTGGTGAAGATGCTGCCCTGAGCCTCGCGCACCGCGCGTGAAGTAAGGTTCTCGGAAGCTATGAGGTTGACGGTGCTCTCCTCTTGCTCCTTGTGCCCCATGATAATATCGTAGATTGCGCGGTCTTCGTCCTGCAGATGGGCAACCTCTATTATCCGGTTGCCGGCATTGGTAAGCTTGTTTCCGCGGCGCACCTGGCGGTTTTCCTCCGGGAATTTCTCGTCCAGCCATGCGTCTACGATGCCGGGAAGCTCAGACTCCGGCTGCAGAACGGCACCGATCACCAAGAGGTTGGAATTGTTGTGCTGGCGGGACATTTTGGCCATGTCCGCGTTGTGACATAGCGTCGCGCGCACGTGCGGGTAGCGGTTCGTCGCGATGCTCATGCCAAGCCCCGAATTGCAGATTGCAATACCCAGCGGGTATTTGCCGGTCTCGACGCCGGCTGCCACCATTTCGCCAAAATCGTTGTAGTCGCACGACTCCGTGCTTTCGCAGCCCACGTCCACGACCTCTATTCCACGCGCCTTGAGCGCTTTCTTGATTAATTCCTTGGCCGCAAAGCCCCTGTGGTCCGATCCGATTGCAATTGTCATAGTCTGGTATCCCATTACCGTTCCGCCGAATGGCGGCATCCCGAAACCGCCCCCGAAGTCCATCCCGGTAGCGGATTCATACCCTTGTTCCTTAGAGAAGGCGGTAATTGTAGAGCAAAACACCGGTTTTATTCAACCAAAAAAACGAATTGCGGCTCTCCCACTGCTCTCTGTTAACCTGTCATCAGTTCGGAACATGATAATGTTTCGGTTAATACAGAATCTAAAGGAGTGGGATAATGTTCAATCACGGTAGACCTGATTTTGGCAGTCTGGCATCAAGCAAACGCGAGTTCAAAGTTTTTGAAAAAGACCTGATCGGGCATGTGCCTACAATCGCGATCACGCCGGTGGCTGACGGTCGCGTTAATGCTTTTGAGGACAATTCTGAAAAGACTTGGCGCATGGCTGAGAAGGTATACGACCTTGTCACAAAGAACGTAGCTTTGCCGGACGGACGTCCCGTTCGCGTAGTGGTAGCGCCGGAGATCGTCTACGGCGCCCGCTCCGGCGCGGTGGCTCAGGCGGCTTTTGCCGAGGCGAATGTTTGCGCAAACATTTGGGTCGCCCGCTCCTGGTGCTATAGCGATGAACTCATGTCCGCCTGTCAGGGCATCGGATCATCGGAGTGGCAGCAGGCCGCTTGGGGTCTTAATGCCACGGATCGTCCGGGCGCCGTCTGGCTGAAAGCATTCTGCGCCGCCATGGAGGAAAAGAAGTGTCCTATTTTTTCCATATACAACGCTGATATAGAGGATGAAGAGGGAGCGATGTGCGATTACGTGGCCGAGCGGATTCTTCGTTTTGCCAGGTGCGCGGCGGCGGCAGGATACATCCGGGGCAAGAACTATCTCGGCATAGGCGGCGTGAGCATGGGAATCATAGGTTCCGACCTGCGCCGCAATGCGATGCTGAACACTTTCGGCATGGGTTCCGCATCTTTCGACATGTCGGGTATCAACACACGGATTAAAAACGGATTCTACGAGGAAGAAGAAGTCCGCAAGGCCTTTGAGTGGATGAAGAAGTCCTTTAAGTTCGATTTTGGGAAAGGCCAGCGACCGTTGCCGCCAGACGAGCTTATAATGCAGTGCTGCCGCATAGCGGTGATCGTCAAGGACCTGATGCGCGGCAACGCCAACCTGGCCTCTCGCAACGTCGAATGGGCCCAGGGTTACAACGCCTTGGTGGCCGGAACGCAAGGCCAGCGCCAATGGACTGACGGAAATCCCAACTTCGACACGGCCGAATCTCTCCTGAACTCGCTCTTCGACTGGAACGGATCGCGTCCATCTATGACGGTCGCGACTGAGAATGACTCTAAAAACGGCGTTGGCATGGCAATTGCCAACTGCCTCTCAGGCGGAATGTCGCAGCTTTTCGCCGACATCCGGACAAATTGGACCCCCGAAAGCCTCGAAAAGATGCGCAACAGCAACGTCCGCAACATCTGTCCGCGCGGTCTGATTGACAAGCGCAACTCAGGCGCAGGCGCCCTCGAATACGCCATAGATTTGTACGAGATCTGTGGGATGCAGAAAACGACACCCATTCAAGAACTCATGGCGAAGTTCCGCGCAAGCCCGGATCTGCAGAAAAAAGCGCAGGAAGCCGCTATGAAGGCCACCACATACATGGGGGCGGCTCTCACATACTTCCCGGGCGACGGCCTATCAAGCCACTTCCGCTCTCCAGGCGGACTGCCCATGACGGCATACCGCTACAACATGGTGGGCGACTTAATCAGCTGCTCCGTCGTCGAAGGCGAAACCGTGGGGTTGCCTAAGGAAATGGCAGACTCCATCTCGGAACGCACAGACCCGACCTGGCCTGAAACAGCGTGGACACCGCGCGGGATGACTTCGTACGAGTACATGAGCAAAATAGGCCCCAACCACGACGGCAACAGCCTTGGGCTGATCGGCGCCGATTTTATAACGTTCAACGCGATGCTGCGAATACCAGTGGATATGCACAACATACCGGAGAAGGACATCTTCCGCCCGACCATCTGGAACAGATTCGGTGGAGACGACTTCCGCACCTGCGAATACCTCGGCTCCGTGTACGCGTAGTAAACTCCGGCTAACAACAACCCAGCTTGAACTGGAACGTTGGAAAGAATTTATGCAAAAACTCAGGTTCTCAATATGCGTGATATGTTTGTGTATCACGATTTCAGTTCAAGCTGAATACGAACTAGACACGCTACAATTTACAGTTGACAGGTTTTCCGCCGATGGCGAAACGGCTTCGTGGAACGACGTTTATGGCAGGGCATCGTGTCATTCCGTACACTCCGCCACAAATGGCTGCACATTTGTTTATTGGCAGCTTCGATAAAACGTTAAGGCGGAATTACGACTACATGCTTGCCGGCAACAAACACGATCCCGGAACTCTAGACTATCTTGAGAACCTTGAGGACAGTTAAGCCCGTTTCCCGTTGAGAAAACAGGCGGGGTTTTGTATAATCGCACCGTAAATGTCATTTGAAGAGGAACAGATAGAGCAGCGTGCAATGCCGCGCTTTTCGCTACTGGACGCGCGCCTGACTGGCGCACGCATCGATGATGTGGTCGATCGCGTCATCGCCCTCGCGAAAGGCGGAGGGAAGCATTATGTAAGCGTTTTCGCCGTCGATTCGCTGCTGAAATGCCGTGACAATCCAGAATTGACCGAAATAGCGAACGCCTCGGACATGACGCTCTGCGATGGCATGCCCCTAGTGTGGGTCGGCCGCAAGATCGCAAAGCTTGACATGAACCGCTGTTACGGCCCTGATGTTATGATTAAAACAATCGAGCGGGGGTGTCCGAAGGGTCTGCGTCACTTTTTCTATGGTTGCGACTGCGCCGAAACATTCGCCAAACTCAAGGCCAACCTTGTCGCCAAGTTCCCTGATGTCATCATAGCCGGCAACTATGTGCCGCCGTTCCGCGAGCTCTCCCCTGATGAGAAAACGGAAGTTGTGCGATTGATCAACGATTCGAAGGCCGATTGCGTATGGGTGGGAATAGGCACGCCGCGTCAGGATTTCTGGATTCGCGAGTTCCGCCCTATTGTCGAAGCGCCCGTAATGTTGTCCGTCGGTGCGGCATTCAATTTCCATGCGGGCACTGTCCGCCAGGCACCGCGCTGGATGATGCGAAGCGGTCTGGAATGGCTGTTCAGGCTTTTCGCCGAACCGCGCAGGCTGTGGCGCCGGTACTTGATAGGCAACCCTAGGTTTTTGTGGCTGGTGACCAAACAGGCGGTGACCAGGCGCCCGGCGCCGCTGGGCAAGGTATATGATTTATGAACGATAACGTAGCAAAACAGGTAAACGATTTCCTCACAAAGGAGAAGCAGTTCCACCTCGGTTTCCTCCCAACGGAACAGTCTAACCCCAAGACAAAGGATCTAGAGGCTCGCTTCGCAAAATCAGCCGAGGATGGTGTAGCGCTTCTGCTCTCAGTCGACCGGGACATCGCACCGGTCGCCCGCCGAGTCTTCGCATCCCAGCAATATGCTGCTCTGGAGAAAGCTGTCGAAACCTCGCTGGCTTCCGGGCACCGCGTCGTGTTCTCCGGATGCGGCGCGACAGGGCGTCTTAGCATCCTCCTCGAAACCATGTGGCGGAGAGGTCTGGCAGATCTGCTTGAATCCAACCCCGAGGCAGGCGCACGCGCCGCGCGATACGCGGATTCTGTGCTAAGCATAATGACGGGCGGGGATTTTGCGCTCGTGAAAGCTGTGGAATCTTTCGAGGACTACAACCAATTCGGCCGCCGCCAGGCTCGGGACATGAGCTTGGGGAAAGGCGACACTCTGATCGGCATCACCGAGGGCGGAGAAACTTCGTCCGTCATCGGAACCGTCGAAGAAGCCGTGGAGTTGGGCGCCTCCGCATTCATGCTCTTCAACAACCCTGCCGACATCCTCTCCGCACATCTGGAACGCTGCAAACGGGTTCTTTCAAACCCCGGCGTGGTGGCGTTGGATCTGCATTGCGGCCCGATGGCCGTTGCCGGTTCCACTCGCATGCAGGCGACGACGATCGAGCAGCTCGTGGCCGGCGCCGCTCTTGAAAACGCCCTGCGCAAACTAGCCGGGCTGGAGGACACCCCGGCAGATTGGGCGGCACGTTTCGAGAAGATGCTCGATTGCCTCTGCGCCGCTCCCGCAGTCAAGGCACTCGCCGAACAAATCAGGTTCGAAGCCGCAATCTACCGTAACAAAGGGCTAGTGACTTACTACGCCGACCGCGCCCTGCTAGACATCTTCACAGACACGACAGAACGCTCGCCGACGTTCATGCTACCTACATTCCGCGCCGCGGACGACATTGTTTCACCCCCTCCATGGGCGTTCGTCAAACACCCGCTTCTCCCCACCGAAGACGCTTGGTATACGGCTCTCGCGCGTAAACCGCGTGGTCTTGACTGGACTGCGGAAGACTACGTCCGCATGGACGCACCGGACAAAATCCGCTCCAACCCGCCAAAGCTTGATGCCGGCAGAATTCTGAAATTCCAGATCGGGGCAGAGCGCGATGAATCCCGCTTCGCACCCGAAGCGAACGCAGCCATACTTGTGCTTTTCGGAAGTGAACTCCATCGCACCAGATTCGCCTCGCTTGTTTCGGCGTTCGAACTGACGGCGGCGGATTACGCACAAAGGCGAGTCCTTGTTGTTGGAGGGGAAGAGAACCTGCCGGAGCACCTCAAGCTTGTACCCTGCACAATAGCAAAGTCGCCGCTCAGACTATTGGAGCACCTCGCGATGAAACTGGCACTTAACACCGTCTCAACCGGCACAATGGTCGTTCTAGGCCGCGTGCGCGGCAACTGGATGAGCTATGTCTCGGTATCAAATAAAAAACTGATCGACCGCAGCATACGCCTCGTATCAGAACTCTGCGAGATAGACTACGAAGCCGCCTGCAAAGAAATATTCGAAGCCATTGACGACCTTGAGCGCACCTCCGATCCCGCAAAGGAACGAGTTTCGCCAGTCCAGCACGTCCTGAAAAAGAGAATGGTGAGACGTCCGGGGTTCGAACCCGGGACCCCGTGATTAAAAGTCACGTGCTCTACCAACTGAGCTAACGTCCCATAAGATCCACCTGTTTCGGGAAGCTCCTAGCTCCCTGGAACAGTTCGGCTTGGGAAATTACCATTATAGCCTCGCTATGTCAATTGCAATTTTCTATGAATTCTCAAACGGAAGGAGTACAATATCGCCAGTATTTTGGAAGCACAGGAGCAGATGGACGGGAGCAGATGAACACAATTGTTATAAAGACACCGGAAGAAATTGAAATGATGCGTCAGGCTGGCGGCAAGGCGGCAGAAGTGCTGAGAGTCGTCTGCGATGCCGTCAAACCCGGAATCACCACCAAGGAGCTGGACGATCTCGCTCTGCAAACGATGGAGAAGCTCGGGGTAACAAGCGCATTCCTGAACTACATGGGTTATCCGGCACAGACATGCATTTCGGTCAACGAGACTGTTATACACGGAATACCTGGCGACAGGAAGATTAAGGATGGCGACATCGTAAGCATCGACGTAGGCGTTTGGCACAATGGATTCGTGGGCGACAACGCCAAAACCGTAATGGTGAACGTAGCCGATCCGCAGGTCAGGGCTCTTGTGCACAACACAGAAGCGGCGCTCATGGCTGGTGTCGCGGAGGCTAAGCCCGGCGGCAGACTCGGGAATATTTCGCACGCCGTCGAGGTTGTGGCAAATAAGAGCAAACTATCCGTTGTGCGCGAATTCGTCGGCCATGGCTGTGGACGTAAAATGCACGAGGAGCCTCAAATACCCAACTACGGGCCTTCCGGTCGTGGACCGCTCCTGCGCGAAGGCATGGTCATCTGCATAGAACCGATGCTTAACCTGGGTGCGCGTAAAATATGCACACTCGATGACGGCTGGACGGTGGTTACAGCGGACGGCAAGCCGTCGGCGCATTTTGAACACATGGTGGCAATAACGGCTGACGGGCCGGAAATTCTGACGCCTCGATAACGCTTCCTATAGAAATCCCCAGCCATTTAATCAAGGGGACCGATGAAAAACAAAAAGATAATCGCCACAATCGCCTTTGTCGTCCTTTTCATGGTCTTTGTTGCGTTTTTGCGCCACACAGGTGAAAGTCTCCTTGTATCCAACCGCCCAAAAGGTGAAAGAGCGGAAACGATGGTTGCCACCAACGTGACGAACCATCAAGCGGTTGTAAAGACCAGAGCCGCCGCGCCAGCGCCCCCTCGTATGACCGGCAACAAATCCACCGCGCTCCGGCGTGCGTTTATGTCTGAATTCGTTGCTTCGAACGCAGTCGCACGAGCAAACGGCGCTTTCCTCTATGCGGGGCGGAGTGTGGACTCTGCCACAACAAACCGCGCGAGCAGATTCAATCAGCCACACGATTTCGCGTCCATGGGTGAACTGACACCCTTCGTGGTACTGTTAAAAGACACACCTGAATCATCCGACTACCGGAAAATATTCGGCAATGTGGCACTGTCGTCATACGTGCCACCACGAGGCTATGTGCTTCTGCTCACGCAGGAACAGCTGGAACGGATTAACGCAATGGATTCCGTCCAGACAATATTCGAGGTCACCCCGGAATACAAAGTCGAGCCGTTTTTAGTCTGGTTGGAGGAAAAGTCCGAAAAAAATCCCGACCTTAACATATCCATACGGCTTTTCGATGTCGCTATCGAAGAAGCCGTGATGGAGCGTCTCAAGGGTATCGCGCCGGCAATCGAGAAAATGAAAACCTTCGACGGCTCCATGAGGTTCGCCGGCGAAGCCCGGCTTTCTCAAATCGCAGACATTGCACAAATCGGAGGCGTAGAGTGGATAGAGGAGCGGCTGGAGCCAATGCTGTTCAACGACCTCGCCGTGCTTAAACCACGCATGAATGTCGAAAGCGTCTGGGATTACTGGGGGCTTCAAGGTGAAGGGGAGATCGTCGGACACTCCGACACTGGACTCGACACAGGTGACCCGGCCTCTTTGCATCCGGACATGCGGGGGCGTGTGACAGGCTCGGCCACTTGGAACGGTCGTGACGCGTGGAACGACCTGCACTTGCATGGCACCCACACGGCGGGCAGCATAATAGGAGACGGCACGCTGAGCAGTGGCAAGATCAAGGGCGTGGCTCCCAAGGCGCACCTTTTCCACCAATCGCTCGGTACAGCGACAGGATCCCTCGAAGTGCCGTATGATCCGGCATTTCTTCTCGACGAAGCCGCGCAGGCGGGCGCACTCGTGCATTCCGCAAGCTGGGGGATGCCTCTTTATGGGCTCTACTCCTCATTCGACGAAATGTTCGACAGCTATGTTTGGGGCAACCAGAATTTCCTGCCGGTCGTCTCTGCAGGTAACGACGGAGAGGACGGGAACTACACGCAGGACGCCAAAAACTATCTTGACGAGTATGGTATTGCAATTCCCGATGCCATAACCAACGGCGTAATCGATTCGCAGTCAATAGACTCTCCGGCACAAGCAAAAAACTCCGTCGCGGTAGGCGCGACCGAAAGCGACAGACTCTCCGGCAGCATGAGCTGGCGCACTTGGGGCGCGACATGGCCGGGAAGCTACAAAAACAATCCGATAAAAGACGACATCGTGTCAATCGGAATTACGGATGGTGGCGTCTATCATCAGGGAATGGCGGCGTTTTCAAGCCGTGGCCCGACATTCTGCGGGCGGATCAAACCCGACGTGACAGCGCCAGGCTGCGATGTCCTTTCAACTCGCTACACCGTCGGCAACAACTATGGATGGGGCTTGTACAGCCCCAATCCGCGCTACTACAACTACTATGGCGGCACCAGCATGTCATGCCCGCTTGTCGCCGGCTCTGCCGCTATCGTACGGGAGTACATGGCCAAAAGAATAGGAATCGACGACCCCACTGCCGCACTTGTCAGAGCCACTCTGATTAACGGCGCGGTATCCATCACCCCGGGGCAATACGGCACGGGGGAATTCCGGGAAGTTCCTCAGGACAACCCCAACAACGCCGAGGGATGGGGACAAGTAAACCTAGGCAATTCACTATATGCTTCTCGTTCCGGCAACATATTCCACGACAGGATTTCGAATGGCGCACTCAAGACTGGGGATTCCTATCTCATAGAGGTAACCGTGATAAATACGAATGCGCCGCTTAAAACAACGCTAGCATGGGCTGACTACCCTACCCGCCCAGCCGCGGCGTACCACTTCGAACTTGTCAACGATCTCGATCTGTTCATGGAAGCCCCTTCTGGAACAAACTTCTGGGGGAACGGCATTGAAGGCGGCGACCGCACAAACAACGTCGAGAAAATAGTCGTCGAAAACCCGGAGCTGGGAACATACCGAATCGAGATTATCGCGGCAAACATAATGGTGTCAGGGTCGCTGCCGGCGTTAGTCGTGACGGGAGGGCTCGGCGGCATGGAGCAAACCATTGTTCCGCTCCTAATCGAAGACACAACGCCGTTAGCTGGCGGCTACGAGGCGATTCTGATGATCAATTCGGTGATCCCTTACGAAGGAACAAACGCCGTGGATTTCTCATGGGCGATTGGCGATGCCAATTCTCAGACCGGTTCCTGGACTCATGTCGCCATTTCCGCCGATTCGGATGGGCAAACATACCGGGAACTCATCCCGGGAGACCTACCCGCCGGAGAGGTTTACTACGTATGGGACGTACCGGGCTCTGTTGCGCCAATTACTAACAGCTTCACTATCATACCCTTCGAAGTAGCCCCGAGCATGATTTCGCACACTTTCGGTTACGTTGGAGGGGTAACCAACTTCACAATCAAAGCGAACACTTCTTGGAAGGCTGAGAGTACGAACAGTTGGATAGTGGTCGCTCCAGACGCTGGCTTCGGGGATTATATTGTGGAATTCGGAGCCTTGACCAATTTCGCCGCCATACCACGCAATGGACAAATACTTGTTTACGGGGGCGACGTTACCAATGAATTAGCAGTTCTTCAGGAAGCCTGGAATAAAATCCCCTATCCGACGACGCTCGCGAGTCCAGTGTTCACGAGATCCGATACCGAAGTTTCCTTATCCTTCTCCGGCGAACGCAACAACACCTATACTCTTCAATGGCGAGAATCTCTCTCGGATGGCGCTTGGCTCGATCTCGCGTCGACGACGGTATATGACGATGGGCCAATAACGCTAACGGCGAGTGTCTTCCCCGGCTACATCGGCCTGCCATCCACTGCCTTTTTCCGCGTTAAATCCACACCGCTGGTGGAATAAAAAACAAGGCAAGCGTAGCAGGACGCCGATTTCATCTTTTTCAACGATTTACGCACATCCGTTGCGCATGTTACGCAGTACATGGTATCATCTTGGCATATTTACAGGAGACGGTTTTGAGCGAAAATAAACAACATTTCGAGAAAGAGGCCACAGGTGTCGCCGATGTGAGGAAGCTGGACACGCAGACAGCCATTGCAGCCTTAAAACGCAATCTTTCCAGCGTAATCCAAGGCAAGGAAGAGAGCATCGAGATGCTGCTTACGGCAGTGATGGCAGAAGGGCATGTGCTTATCGAGGATGTCCCGGGGACTGGCAAAACTACGCTCGCCAAGGCTTTGGCGGCCTCGCTCGACGCTAAATTTTCGCGCATACAATTCACCCCCGACCTGTTGCCTACGGATATTCTTGGAGGTATGGTCTACAGAGCCTCGGACGGTGATTTCACTTTCCGCCCCGGACCAGTCTTCGCCCACGTGGTGTTGGCGGACGAAGTCAACAGGGCGTCGCCGCGCACTCAATCGGCTCTGTTAGAGGCAATGGCTGAGAGACAGGTTTCCATTGAGGGTGTGACCAGCCGCCTGCCGCATCCGTTTATGGTCATGGCAACTCAAAACCCTGTCGAGTACAACGGCACCTACCCTCTCCCTGAGGCCCAACTGGACCGCTTCTGCCTCAGAATGTCGCTTGGCTATCCGCAACAGGAGCGCGAGGTGGAGATACTGCAGTTGCACGCCACTGTCAAGCCGCTGGACACGATCCACCCTGTGTTTGACGCCGATGGTCTGGCAGAGCTGCAGCGCAGAGTGCGGATGGTGGGCGTGGAGAAATCTGTTCTGGAGTACATCGTGCGCATCGTCGCGCGCACACGCGCCGACAGCCGGCTTCGGCTCGGAGCAAGCTTGCGCGGCTCTCTCGATCTGAGGCGCTGTGCACAGGCTCGCGCGTTTCTCGATGGGCGCGACCACGTACGGCCAGACGATGTCCAGACTCTTGCGGTCGCAGTTCTTGCCCATAGAATATCGGTAGACCCCAAGTCGCGGCATTCAGGCTTCACGGGGGCGGACGCCGTTCAGAACGCTCTCCGGGCGGAGGCGGTTCCGGGATGAAAGCCCGGCGACCCATAAGGTGGCGCCACTACCTCTATCCAGAAATCGGAGGTAGGATAGCGCGCCGCACGTGGGTGGAATTCCGGTTTCCGTTCATCCACTGGCTCCACTACGCGACTTTCGGCTGGATGACGCGGAGACTCTTCGCGATGGCGCTGGTCGGCGTGTTTCCGATGGCTTTTCTGTTCATGGCGGGATTCAACGTCGAGTTCGTTTCCATGTTGTTCCCGCTCGTGGCGGGCATTATTGCCGCGGTGTTGCTGGGATGGGTCTTGCGCCCGCGTGTTCAGTTGTCTGCAGACATCCCTCCCCGCGTCGAGCGTGGGCGCAGGTTCACTGTGCGATACAAAATACTCAACACGGGCCGCCATCCAGCGGTAGATCTCGATGTTCGAGTAATGCGCTTCCCCATACTCACCGAGGAAGGCATCGGGACTGCGCGAGTCCCGATGCTCCCGGCCGGCGCGAGCTGCGTGGTGGAAAGCACCGGCGTGGGTCACTACCGAGGCTTGTACCGCCTGCCCCCTCTGCGGTGCTGCACGGATTTCCCGTCCGGATTATGGCGTTGGGGACGGACCGACTGGAACGAACGATATTTGAGTATCTATCCATCTTACTCGCGTTTGCAGTCGTTGGAATTGCCGGAAGGGGCCCGAAACAGAATCGACACCGATTCTGCCCGCCAGCTCACGCGCTCCGCGCTGGAATTCCATGGATGCCGAGAATTCCGCCAAGGCGATTCCCTGCGCCATGTCCACGCCCGGTCGTCCGCTCGCATAGGCGCTCCGGTGATAAAGGAGTTCAATGCCGAAGGAAGGGGGCGAACAGCCATCGTCGTAGACACGTCGCGGCAGAGGCGAATCCCGGAAATGGGGTTCTTTTCCGATCCCGTGACGGAGGCGGCACTCTCACTGGGAGCTGCGGTTGCGGACCATCTGGCACAGAGCGACCGCGAGCTTGAGCTGCTTGTTGCCGGGCCGGAGGTCTACCGCTTCAAGAGCGCCGGCCGTGGCGGGTTTCTAGATGAAGTTCTTGACATACTGGCAACTGTCGAGACAAGCAGGCGCGACACTTTGAAACAACTTGCACCTGTGCTGGCGGAGGAAATTCAGTCGATTGAGAGTGTGTGCATGATCCTTGTGCGCTGGGATAAATCGCGCGCGGATTTAGTTGCAACACTGGAAGCCCATGGCATCGGCGTCAAGATCCTGCTTGTGACACCGCCGAAATTCCGGCGTCCTTCGGATCTCCCGCAAGACGCCGTGTGCGTCGACCGCCGTGCTGTCGAACGGGGGGAGGTTGTAGCGCTTTGACAAAGCTTTTCCCCAATCCTTTCCGCTTAATAAAGCGCAAACATGATGAGCGCACACAGAGGGAGCGGCCTCCGCGGCCACGTTCGGTGCCGCTGGTCTGCGGTCTGGCGCTGCTCTGGACTGTTCACGGCTACAGCAGTGGCGGTTCGCAGGGGCTTCTGACAATCGTCGCTATTGCCGCCATGCTCGCAGCGGCGTTGCCAGTTTCGTTGCCATCGACCATGCGCACGAAAATATGGAGCTACGTGGCGACCATGGTATTGTGTCTCGCAGCGAATCTGGACAAACTGGGTTTGGAAGAAGGAGTGCGCGTGGTTGGTTCCATGGCACGTTCGTACGACAGGTTTGCCACGATCGTGCTCGCGGTGGGGGTCGCGGCGCTGTTCTTTCGTCCATCTAAAAGTGTCGTCACGCTCGTGGGCGTGTCTATAATGCCAATGATCTCGGTAGTCCTAGGACGCACTGCCGTCAACGGCAATGTTGGCGCGGGGCTGGGTTTTGCGGCTGCGGCTCTCGCCCTCGTCGTTCTCGTGGACCAGTTCTGGAGGGCATCGCTTCCACGTGCGCCTGGAACCGTCGGCGTTGGAGTGCGCGAATGGGGACTCAGAATACTTTTACCCTTCGTTTGGTTCGCGACAGCAGCGGCCATGACACCACCTGTTGTTGCTTTTTCGGAATCGGCGCGCGGCATGATCTATGACATGGCGGGTTTTAATATGCCGCAACGGGAGTTGTCTTGGCGAAACCCAATGGCACTTTCCATCGCCTCGCCCGCGTTCGGATTCCCGTCGCTTTTCCGCATACGAATGGAAATAGAGGCTCCGGAACAGCCAGGATATCTGCGCGAAACAGTCTTCAGATCATACTCTCAGCGGCAATGGATTGGGCGTTCGCAGGTTTCGCAGAACCCGACGATTATTCCCGCATGGCCGGACGGAGCAAAAATCGACACGCAGGCTTGGATCCTCTACGCGCAATCAACCAACAACGTCACAACCGGCGAGAGCGGTGCGACATGGAGTTACAGATCGGCCGACGCGCGGCGGCTCGAAGGCCTCTGCCTGCCCGGGACGGCGGCGGCCATCGCCGTGCCGGATGGCGTAAGTCTTTTGGGAAATTCCGATGGCGTAGTCTGGTCCGGTGGCGACATGCGTCCGACAGAATACAAGGTTTTCGTCGACCACACGGCGCGGGGTCCAGCGTATCCACTACCAGATCCCGCCGGACTTGAAGAGTATCTCTCGATACCGCGGGAACTTGCCCCTTCCGTGGCTGAATGGGTGCATGGCTGCCCTGAGCTCAGCGAGGGAGCGACAGCGGGCGAGGCGATACCGATAGTGGTTGATTATTTCCTGAAAAACTTTTCATACGATCTCGGTAAAGGCAAGGGGCCGGGAGAGCCTTTAGACACATTCATGGAAGAGCGCGTAGGGCATTGCACGCTATTCGCCAGCGCTGCAGCTTTGATGTTGCGGCACTGTGGCATTCCGACGCGGGTGGTTTCCGGATATTACTGCAGTGAACGACATGAATACACTGGCCTGTGGGTCGTCCGAGAGCGCGACGGACACGCGTGGTGCGAAGCGTGGGACGCCGCGCTGGGACGCTGGAGGCTGGTGGAGGCGACTCCTCCCTCTGGACGTCCATACGCCATGCCCGAGCCGGGGCGTTTTCGCAAGTATATGGAGATGGCGGGGTTTCTATTTCGTAGTTTTGTAAAATCTCTGCGCGAATCGAATCCGCTGGTTTTTCTTGCGCTCGCGATCTCATCTGTTTTGGAATGGGGGGAAAAAGCGATCGCCTCCCCGTGGGCGGTGTTGCTGCTCACGGCGGCATTGGCACTGTTTGTGTGGCGTATAATGAGACGGCGGAAGACAGACGATCACGCCGACGAGACGTCACGGCTCCGTGACAAGGTCATCCTGGCAATGCGACGGCTCGAGCGACGTCAAATACCTAGACACCTGCGTCGAGACGAGCGCGAACCGTGGTCATTATGGTGGAAGCGAGTCAGCTTAGAGCTGCCGCCGGAACATAAAACAAGATTCGAAGAACTTCTCGAAGAATACCAGACCTTGAGATACCGCGAACCTTTCGACTCCGCCAAAGCCAGCAAATGGCTGTCTGACGCCAGGCAGAGGGAACCGAGGCAGCGAGATTAATTGCTTATTGAATCAAGAACCTCTGAGGGCATCTCGCCTGGGGGCACGGAGCCAACGGTTTTTGCGGGAATGCCAACGGCGAGCGAATTGGCCGGCAGAGGACGCGTTACAACGGCACCCGCTCCCAACACGCACCTGTCCCCGACGCTGGCGCCGTCGAGCACGGTGACACGCGCGCCCAGCCAGCAGTCTGCGCCGATTGAAAGCGGACCTTTCGTCTCCATGCCGGTTTGCACTGCGAATGGCAGCGGCGACTGGTAGTCGTATTCGCCTCCGCTTAGAAGATAGGAAAAAGCTCCTATCATCGTGCCGGCGCCGATGGTTAACTTGTTGGAGGAAAACACCACGCAGTTGGATGATATGTTTACGTCTCGCTCCAGAACGATGTCGCCGCCTTTGCAGTATACGATGCTGTTGCGGCCGATATAGACTCCGGAGCCTATGTCGATTCCGCCGTTGGAGTCGCCTTTTGCGTCTACCATCGCATTGTCATCTATTGTGACGCCGTCTCCCAGTTTGATTTTGCCGGGATGGCGGAACGAGACGTTTCTGCCTATGATTACCTTTTTCCCGCACTTGCCGAAAAACGGGCGGTAGAACACGCTGCGCAGGAAAAGTCCAAGCGACCCGGGCGTCCCGCAAAACAAGATTACAACAATCTCCATCAAGATGGCTTTCCACCGTGGCATGGGGCCATATGTGAGCGCAAAGTATTTCGAAGCGGCGCCGCCTTTGCCGCCCATGGCGTTTTTCAGCTTGCTGGATGGAGCCGTTTCATTCATCTTTTTGACTTTCTATTCAACAACAGCGACAGTAGTCTGCACGGAAGCACGTCGGGCGTCGGCATCATCTTTGAGGGCGGCTCGCATTTCGTGTGTCAGGCGTTTGCCATCAGGACGCACCGATGCGTGTATATGTGGACCCGTGCCTTTTGAGTTCTCATAATACACCCAGTCGAAGCCCGCCTGCCATGCCAGTTTAGCCAGCTCTTCGTAGGCTGCGATTTTTTCAAATGGGGTGAGTTTTTTGCCTCGCAGATTCTCGACTGTCAGGTCAATAGCACGACCTTGTTTATGCATGGATTTGCTCGCGTGAACGCCATTTTCCCGGTATGCCTCCTGAACGCGCAATTGCCATTTGCCGGTTGCCGCCACTAGATTTGCAAGACGTCGGAAAGGGATCTCCATTGCTGCATGCATCGAGTGATCGCACTCGTCATCGTTGTCTTTGTCGTCGTTGTCGCTTTCCCACCAGGCGCGTTTATCTTCAACATATACTAGATCGCGGCCTGCCGAGAAATCGACTTCCGCTATTGCCACTGAAGCTTCCGACTCCCTCTTATTTGGCAAATAAGTGTCACGGGCGAATTTTTCCGGAGCCTCACGCACAGGCGTGTACAAATCCGGTACAACGACTTTGGCCTCTAATATATCCTTGATCTGGCCTTCGGTAGAATTCGCGTCTTCTGAGAACCAACCTCTGATCAAAATGCCTAGCGCGAAACCCACAAGCAAAGTCCCTAAGAATTTGCTGCGCCCGCTGAAAAACATTTGAACATACTCCAGAAAATTCCATCCTCCGTGTATGTCCTTCTCGCGGGCGGCACGAGTCTCCCGCACGTGCGAAATCGGATTTCGTTTGCGCCTCTGTGACAATGAGCTATTCCCTCCAATCATGGCGCCTTGCTCAACTCTCCGCTCCTGCGCGCTGCGGCGGCAAGTGTGCGCTTCATAGTTCCGCGCAAAGCCGACTTCTCCAGCACCTCAAGGCCGGCGGCTGTCGTACCTTTAGCCGACGAAACCGCTTTTATGAATTCCCCCACCCCTATATCTCCCTCGGAAAGAACCGTTGCCGTGCCGAGCATCGTCTGCAAGCCAAGAACTGTGGCCACTTTTTCGTCTAGCCCGAGCGCGACGCCGCCGTCTATCATAGCCTGGAGCGCATAGGATATGAAAGCAGGACCGGAACCGCTCAAGGCCGTTACCGCATCCATCTGAGACTCCGGCACTTCGACGGCATTGCCGGTGCAGCGCAGCAACTTCGCCGCGAGCTTCAAATCAGCCGCTTTCGCGAGCGCACCTTTGCAGAAGCCCGACATGCCTAGCCCGACCGATACGGCGAGGTTGGGCATGACGCGGACAACACGGGCAGAAGGTAAGCGCTGCTCGAGCCATTGCAGTTTTTTTCCGGCCGCTATAGAGATATACAGCGGCCCCATAAGATTCTCGGACGGGATGGTTTCAAGCATTGCCCCCATGTCCTGAGGTTTGACCGCGAGAAACACAACATCGCACTTATCGGTCGTTTCCGCCACGTTCGAAGCCCTGACGCGGAGCAAATCCGCAAGCTCCTTGCGGCGCGCCTCCGAAGCGTCGCACACAAAAACGTCACCCGGTTTGACCATCTTAGCTTTGAGAAGCGACGCAATTATCGCCCCTCCCATCTTGCCTGCGCCCATGAACCCTACCTTAAGGGCTCCCGAGGAGCGCTTCGTAATCTTTTTCTTCATCAATAACCCTGTTTCGAAATTATATTGCGCAATTCCACTTGAAATGCCCTCAAGTCTTCCTCCGAGGGACGGTACCCCTTCTGCTCCGGATCCAACGCCAGCCTACCATCTGCTGTGATCGCCCACTCGCCTTTTACACCGTCTGAGAACACGACCTCACCTGTCATTGCAAAACCGGGACGTGCCAAGGGGCTGATCGAGACGGAGACGCCGCCGTCCGCTTTGTTCAGCTCGTCCTCAAACTCATCTACAGACTTTTCTCGTTCGGCGTCTTCCTTCTTCTCCTTCGGCTCTTCTTTGTCTTTGATTTTTGTCCCGAGGTCTATCACCAAAAATCTGGTCTCGATAAAGCTCAGCTTCATTCCGAACTCTTCGAATATCTTGTTCTGTATTTCGGAAAGTCCAGCGCCCTCCGCGGCCCAGCCATTGACCTTGCTCTTCTGTTCCTGTGTTAGTTCCATGGCGTATCTCCTGAAAAATTATGGCCTTGATTGTATCATAAAACGCTCGGCATTCCTACCCTGGATTTTTTTGGACTTCGAGCCGATTTTGGAGAGCGTGTTTTCACGATCTGCGCTGTGGACTTTGTATTGTTTCATCAACATGAAAAAAGCATGGTAAAATCTCAGCGTAAAATCTCAGCGATTGACTTGGGCTGCCGGGCTGCTGTATACTGGTTGCGTGAGTAGTTATCTAATAAGGAGACACAAGGTATGAAAACGAAATGGGCAATCGGAGCAGCGGCAGCATCGGTTATCGTAGCGGCAGGAATATCTGTTATTCTGGTAGGGAGTGCGCTAGCGCACTGTGACACCACCAGCGGGCCGGTCATTCCAGAAGCTAAAGTGGCTCTAGAGAAGGGCGACGTGACCCCGATCCTCAAGTGGATCAAGAAAGATAATGAGGCGGAGATCAAGGCCGCATTCGCGAAAGCAGTTGCGGTCCGATCCAAAGACCCCGAGGTGCAGGAACTGGCGGATCAGTACTTCTTGGAAACCCTTGTGCGCTTACACCGCGCGGGCGAAGGCGCACCGTACACCGGAATCAAGGACGAACAGGTTGAACCGATTGTCGCCATCGCAGACAAAGCCCTCGACGACGGCTCCGCCGATGAGATGATCTCGAAGATCAGCGACCACATGGCGGCAGCCATCAAGGAGAAGTTCGCGAAGGTTCTGGAAGCGAAGAAAAACAAAGACGAGAGCGTCGAGGCAGGCCGCGAGTTCGTGGAAGCCTACGTCATTTACATGCACTATGTGGAAGGTATCCATGCCGCTATCATGTCAACCGGAGCCCACCACGCAGAAGCCGGAGAAAGTTCGTCGGCGCACAATCACTGATATAGGAGTAGGCTTACATCTTCAGTAACCTGACAGGAAAGGCTCCGGCTCAGCCTGCGAGACGCGAGTGTAGAGAGTAAATGAAAAACTTATTGTCGTCTCACTACTTTGCTTCGTGGCAGTGAACGGCGGAGTGCGTATATTCTGGGTTGTCCGAGGAATGTATGATGAGATGTTCATGGCGGATGGTTGGTTTCATGTAGTAAACACGTCTGAAAGTGATCTGGATGCTGAAGTTTATTTCCCACCGGAAAAGCTGTGGCCTTCGTCATAAACGCAAACGGCGCCAAAGATTTCAACGGGTGTCGACCGCAAACCATTGCAAATCAAAAAAACTTGACGCGCCGCAAGTTTTATCAGGCAAGAAGCTTCGCTGTTTCTGACATGTTATCACCATGTTCTGCAAGAGGAGAGATGAATGGATATTAACCTGATTATAGCGTGGGTCGTAATGCTCGTGCTAAGGGCGGTTTGGATAATGATCGTGCCAACCATCGTCATTATCGCGGTGTGCAAACTATGGCGTTCCGTACCCATATGGATCTCCATAGCCTTTATTATTTCTTCGATCATCAGCGTTTTAATCTCCGTCCCGCATATCATGATCATGCTAAAATTTATCACCTCCGAGCAATACACCAAGATTGCCATTCCTCTTGTGGTCATTGGTGGCCTAGCCAGACTTGCCTCTGCAATTGCTTTGCTCGCGCTCGCAATCGTAGTGAAGAAAATGACACAACAAAGGGCTGGTGCGTAACGTTTAATAATACGGGTGGGGGTTTCTCATTAATGAGAAGTTAATGCCTAATACTTGGCAGTTAGAAGCCATCAAGTAATACAGTGCGTTGTCACGCCGACATGCTTGACACCCTCATGTTTGATGAATAAACTCATAAGACATGTGGCTGGTTGAAAAAAATGCAGCGTTAGTCGTACACGATACGGTATGGGAGCCATTCGCATTTTTATGCATGGCACATTTTTTGCTTTTAAAAGGGTTTTGGTGTTAACAATTAGACACGGAGGCTTAAGAGTGCACAGATCCGGGGCGTATAAAGCTTCTCAATCTCCAGATTCGGGTTTTACGCTTGTGGAGGTGGTAGTTTCGTCGGTAATTTTATTAATCGTGGTTTTGGCTTTCAGCAGTGCTTTCTCCTACGTACGGCGGACAGTGTTTTCAATGGAGAAGCAGCAGGCGGGGCTTCATGCAGCCCGCGGTGTAATGGAGCAATTCAGAGCATTGGCATATAATGATGCGAGACTGGCAATAGGCAACGATTTGCCATTACCTGCTTCATTTCGTTTGGATGAGGAGTTCCGTGAGGACGGCAGATATTCGGTTACTGAAGGTGGCACCCCAGGGGCAGAAAAGAACATAACCGTGGTCATAAAATGGAGCAGACCGGGAGAGGCTGAGAAGAGCGTTTCCTTGACTACAACCCATAGCAGGATGTTGCATTGAAAATTGGAATCAAAAATAAATTAGAAGCTGCAGACAACTCAGGCTTTACCTTACCCGAGGTTTTGATTGCGTCGGCCATTTCGGTAATGGTGATCTCCATGGTTATCGGTTTCTTTGTTTCAACCTCATCATATTGGCGCAAAATTAGCGCCACTATAGATGCCGACAATGAAGCAGACATGGCTCTAAGACACATTACCCTCGGAGGTGGAGGGCGGCTGGGGCTGAGAAACGCGGTAGCCTCGTCCTTCAGACTCGATGACGAAGACGATGGATGGCACATTGAATACATTACCGCTTCTGATCCCGTTCAAACAAATCTAGTCGTTTTTTCGGAAGCAGATAGGACATTGACGTTTGAACCCGGATCACAGAACATCGCCACCGGAGTTTTAACGGCTCAGGTCAGCAGAGTGCCGGCATCAAACCCGTTTGGATTGGAAATCAAGGTAACCATCCAGGCTCAGGATGGGAGCAAGACTGCAACACGTTATTCTGAAACCATGGTTCTGTTCAGGAACTAAAGTCACAAAAGGAGTTGTAATGAATAGAAAATCCTTTGATAAAAACAATGGCGCCACTCTGGTGGTCGTGATGATGGTGGTTTTTCTCTGTAGTGCCGCCGTAACCTGCATTTTGTTTGCCACAGGAGTGCGTGTCCAGCGATCATATAATCTAGTTTGGACCGAACAAGCTTTCTACCTCGCTGAAGCCGGAATTGAGAGGGCGGCCGCTTGGGGCCAGAATAATTTCGGAATGGGGACCGAAACGGTTTTGGAAGGAGATTTGGGGGATGGGAGTTATGTAGCGCACGTGACTCTCTCTGAGGGGTCTAATGATTCTTACGACATATACGCCACAGGAACCGTGCGGAACGTGAACCGAGGCATAACAGTCCGCGGAATGCAATTCGCTAGCTGGTCTCAGTTCGCCCTGTGGTACGACAAGGAATCGCCGTCGGGGTTATGGATTATCCCGGGCGAGGTCTTCGACGGGAAGTTCTACTCCCGGCCTCTGATGAAATTCAGCTCTACCGGACTGGGAGCCTTGGATTCTAACGGTCGTGTTCGAGGCCCTGCGCATTTTACAGACACGGTTGAGACTCATCAAAATTACATCGAATATCAATCGGGGGCGTACCCCATTCTTGACAAGGGCATTAGCACCGGTGTCCCCATTCAAAGCATGGCGGACGTCGACTTCGGCAAAATGCTCCAGACAGCATCCTCACTTGAGAGCTCTGGCAAGGGGCTTGTTCTCGAGGGAAACATGACAATAGAGCTAGACGGCAAGATTATGAAGATAACGAGCACAGACAAGACAAACAGAGAGCAGGCAGGCAATGTATATAGCAGATCCATCACTAACCACACACTGAACATAGTATATGTTAAACCTTATTCCTACACCTACTACTATAAAACCAGCAGCGGTTATTGGCGCGCGAGAAATGTTACTGAACTTGGCGACATAACCCTTTTGGCTCCAGATGGATTTTCAGGGGATATGTCGCTCGTCGCCAACCACGACATAAGAATTTCGGACCATGTACGATATTCTGACAATCCCGAGGAGAACCCAGACTCCGAAGATAAACTCGGCCTTATTGCCCAGAACAACGTAGTGGTGCAAAGTACGCCCACGCTTGCCCCCAACAACCTTGAAATTTACGCTCACATTTTCTGCAAGAAGGGCGGTTTTGGCGTTGAGAGATACGATTCCGGTCCTTTTCGTGGCGACCTTAAGGTGTATGGGGGTATAGCCAATGATATACGACGCGCTGTTGGCACTTTCTCCTCCTATTCGCGGACAGGATACAACAAGACCTACTTCTTCGACAAAAGATTCAGGACGAAACGCCCCATGCATTATCCTTATAAAAAAACGGCTATGACTTTTGATGCGTGGGAGGGCTAGTATATGACAAGTCGTTTTTGGTTTTTTGCCAGTCTGGGTCTACTTTTATGCCAAACAGGCTGTGGCAGAGATCATAGGCACCATGCACCCGACGCTGCGGACAGCACAGACACTGTTGATTCCGTCAGCATTTCAGAATCAGAGTTACAAGAAATAGAAATCGACACGTGGGAGAACGAAGAGTTTTTCATACCACCGGAAGCGGAAGAGATCGACAGCTCATACATCAGGCAAAAAGAACACACGAAGCAGCAGTTGGAAAATTTGCTGGAATATTCGCGAAACGCGGAATCTAACGACCCGTTCGCTCTATCGAAAGAGAGAATCGAAGAACTTTCACGTGTTCCAGACTTGCAGTTCCAATAGTGATTCTTCAGCAATCCACAAGATAGATTTCGTGGAACGGAAGGCTCCCTTGTAAGCCATGTTTGGCGCGAGCCGCAAGAATGGCGTTCGACATTATTGCGTGCGGATCGTCAAATACCGATAACAACGAAAGAGTTGATACTACGACTTTCTTTGTTATCCTTTTTGAACACTCTTTACTGACTACAGATCTGCCAATTCTCCCATTGCCCTGGTTATGCGCCGGATTTCATCGGATGTGGTGATGTACGGAGGCATGGCATAAACGAACTTGGAAAAAGGTCTGAGCCAGACGCCCGATTCGTGTATTGTCTTGTTCACTCGTTCCGCTGATGGCATGCGCTCAAGCTCCAGCACACCAACAGCGCCGAGCACTCGTACATCTCGCACGTTCGGCAACACGCGGTACGCCTCAAGCTGCTCTTTGAATTCCGCCTCAATACGACCAACTGCGCCCCGCCAGTCAAAATTATCCAGCATTTCAAGCGTTGCACAAGCAGCAGCGCACGCCAACGGATTCCCCATATAAGTCGGCCCGTGCATGAAGGCGCCCCCACTGCTGCCGGAGACTTCGTTGTCGCCAACCTTGTCGCCCGATATCGCTGCCGCCACTTTCTCCGAGGCTACTGTCGCTGCAAGCGTCATGTTGCCGCCAGTCAGTATCTTACCCAAGCACATTATGTCCGGCACGATTCCGGCATGTTCATGCGCAAAGAGTTTGCCAGTTCGGCCGAAACCCGTCGCAACTTCATCACAGATCAGCAGGATGCCGCGGCGGGTACATTCAGCGCGGAGTTTGCGCAGATATTCAGGATGATACACCCACATCGCGTTTGCTGCCTGTAATATCGGCTCCACGATGACAGCCGACACCTCATCTCCATGTTCATCAAGCACTTGTCGCATTGAATCGAAATCGTGGTCGTCCCACTCTCCGTCAAAGCGGGTTTTCGGCTGCTCGGCGAAGATATGGCGTGGCAACAACCCGCGGAAAAGCACATGCATACCGTCGGGATCGCTCAGCGCCATGGTTCCGGTGGTGTCGCCATGGTAGCCACCCTTAAGCGCCACGAGCTTGCACTTCCACGGCGCCCCCAGCGCATGTTGGTACTGAACCGCCATTTTAGCCGCGCATTCGACGGCGATAGAACCCGAATCTGCAAGAAAGATTTTCGTAAGTCCAGACGGCATCATCGCGAGAAGTCTTTCCGCCAATTCCGCGGCAGGACGGTGCGTAAACCCCGCAAACATCACATGCGTCATCGCGTCGCACTGACGTTTTATCGACTCGACAACTTCAGGCGGGTTGTGTCCCAGAGCCGCGGTCCACCAACTTGACACCGCGTCTATCAGCTCCGAGCCGTCTGCGAGGCGAATACGAGTACCGCTCGCTGAGACAGCGAAGTTTACGGGTGGAGGATTTCCAATGGACGCGTATGGATGCCACAAATGCTTGCGATCTATAGATAAAAGCCTCTCTGTATCCATTCTTACTCCATTTCTGCGAAAAAACTTGAAAAATCAACGTCTTGCGAGTTGTCTGCGCCTATACGCGGCACTTTGACAAACGAGATAGAGTGGCCCAGGCGCTCCAAGTGCTTGACGATCATTCGCGGGGTGTCAGAGTCTATAACAGGATCAGTGGTGGGATCCCAGTTATAAACGGTTCCCACCACACGCATCCCACGCGCCGCCACTGCCTCCAGTGCAAGCACGGTCTGGCTCAAGCTTCCAAGACGCCCGGAGGTTACCATTATAACAGGCCAGCCTTCGCCTCTAACAAAATCCACTGTCAGCAGATCTTCCGTCAGAGGCACGGCTAGACCGCCCGCCCCCTCTACAAGCACAATTTCGAAACGGTCGGCGAGAATGTGTGCCGCCTCTCGTATTTTATCGAGATCAAGCGTTTTTCCCTCGAGCTTCGCGGCTAAATGCGCCGACGCCGGGAACCGGAAAATCTGAGGCGCCGTTAGCCCTTCTTCATCCTCCGGGATCATGCCGGTACCCATGATAGCGCGGTGGGTCTCGATGTCCTCCGAACGACCATTGTTACCGGTCTGCACGAGCTTCAAAGTCACGACATTCACGCCACGCTTAATGAGATAGCGCGCCATTAGGCCGGTAGCAACGGTCTTTCCAACGCCAGTATCGATGCCGCTAACGAAAAATATTCTGCCGCTCATGATAAAAGCTCCCCTATCACAGCCGCCGCGCGGCTGAGGTCCGCCTCCAAATGCGTAGCCATGATAGCCGCACGCAAACGCGCCTTTCCTCGCCCGACGGTGGGATAGCGGATGGCAGCGAGATGGATCCCGCGCGCCCGCAACGCATTCGAAACATCAAGCGCTTTTGCCTCGTCGCCCACTATTATCGGGACGATGGCGCTGTGGGATTCGGCGCTTATCCCACGCTCCGAAAGCGCTTGGAGGAACAGTGCTACGTTGCGGTGGAGAGCTGCAATGCGCCAAGGCTCTTCCATTATCACCTTCAGGCCGGCAGCGGATGCCGCCACTGCGGCGGGGGACGGCGCCGTCGAAAAGATAAAGCTTCTCGCTTTGTTGCGAATATAGTCCACAACCGCGGCGCTGCCGCAACAAAAACCTCCCTCGCTGCCAACAGCCTTGCTGAATGTGCCAACAATCACGTCCGGTTTTGCGTTACTCCCGAAGTACTCGCATACGCCACGGCCCGTTTCGCCAAGAACCCCCGTGGCATGAGCCTCGTCTATCACCGAGAGCAGTCCGTAGCGTGTTGCCAATTCCAGAAGCCTGGGCAAATTCACGACATCGCCATCCATGCTGAAAACTCCATCACTGACGATAATTCCGCGCCCGCATGGATTGGCGCGTATCTTCGCCTCGAGATCGGCCATGTCATTGTGCCTGTATATTACCACATCCGCCTTGCTCAGGCGGCATCCGTCGATAATACTGGCGTGGTTAAGCTCGTCGCTGAACACGGTGTCTTCCGCGCCGCATAGCGCCTGTATGCAGCCCACGTTCGCCATGTACCCGGTTGCGAACGTAACAGCTGCCTCTGTTCCTTTAAAATCAGCGACAAGCTCTTCAAGTTCAACATGTGGCATCATGCTGCCCGAAGTGAGGCGTGAGGCGCCGGAGCCGGCACCATACCTTTCTATTGCGGCGGCGGCGGCTTTCCTTACGCGTGCGTCGTTCGCCAACCCTAGATAGTTGTTCGAGGAAAGCATCAGCATCTCGCGCCCATCTACCATTACACGAGAGCCTTGGGCTCCATCTATTGTGTGGATTTCTCTGTAAAGGTTGGTTAATTTTAGCTTTTCAAGCTCGTTATTGATCTCAGCAAGACGCCCCGGACGCTGTCGCACTGGCAAATCGTTGCCGGGCAGGGGGCGAACTCCTCTAACCAGAACGCACTGGTGTTCCAAATATTGGATGGTGGCGTCTTTCGAGGATGCGTTGCCTCTGAAGAGGAAAATACGCCCGCCACGCGCATCTCCTCGATGCTTCAGGCGCGTAATGCGAACGTATCCGAGTTCCTTTGAAGCGACATATCCCGTGCAGTAGTCAGCGTCGTCTGAAATGCAGAGCTCGGCCACGATGTTCGGCGCATTTGCCACTTTTGTAGCCAGCACAACAGCCTCGGCATAGTGGTTCTTCCGGGTACACGAAAAATTGACCGATGGGGACTCCTCGGAGTCCATGTTGGTCGCCCGCACGCCTCGTTGTGGATCCGGTTCCAACCGTTCAAGCGTATCGGCATCCAACAGCATGGCGCCGCGCATGTGGTGCGTTTGCTTCAGCATCTCGACGATCTCTGCCGCTCTCGGCAGGCCAGCACCCTCCAGAAGTTCTGTCACCGTGGCCAGTCCTTCTTCAGGGGTGGCAGAGTCTATAGTGCGCACCGGCAGGGCGTCTAGGTATTGTATGTCGCGGACGTCATGCCGTTCCAGCCTGATATTGACGCTGTCGGGCTCCCCATTGGCATGTTCAAGCGCCCGTTCGAGCAGGGATGCCGCAACGGATTGCACATCCATCTCCGGCACGATCCTCTCCGCGCCTGAAATGTGCTGCAACGAGCCATCGGCTGCGGTGCGCGACGCCCTCATCTTAATGCTGTAGATTTTCTTGTGCAAAACTAATGCCCCCGCCGCCGGACGCTGTTGAACCAAGCGGACATGCCCGTTATTCTACCGAAAACACACCCTTTAAGCAAAGGGGAACCCGTTACAGTGGAAAAGGCTGTTTTTGTTGCGCGCATAACATGGCGTATGTTACAATGGCGTGACTTAATAATACCCCGCCTCTGAGAGCGGGTCGTTGTCAATTTACAGAGAAAGAGATTCGTTATGGCAAAGAAAACAGACACTGGTTCCACCGCTTCCACATCGCTGGACGCAGTAATCGCGCAGATCCGCAAAGACTTCGGCGAAGGTGCCATAATGAAACTTGGTGATGGAGAGGCCGCCAAGGATGTAGAGGTAGTTCCAACCGGATCTTTCGGCCTTGATGTGGCTCTAGGCGTTTGGGGCCTGCCGCGTGGCAGGATTGTGGAGCTTTACGGTCCAGAATCCTCCGGCAAGACAACGCTCGCGCTGCACGTTATCGCCAATGCTCAAAAGGGCGATGGCACGGCGGCGTTCATTGATGTTGAGCACGCGCTAGATCCCGCCTACGCAAAAAAGATTGGCGTCGATCTCGACAACCTTCTGGTCGCGCAGCCAACCTCTGGGGAGGAAGCCCTCACAATAGCCGAGTCACTGGCGCGCAGCGGAGCGCTCGATGTGATTGTCATAGACTCCGTAGCCGCCCTGACTCCCCGCGCGGAACTTGATGGCTCGATGGGCGATTCGCACATGGGTCTGCAGGCAAGGTTAATGTCGCAGGCGATGCGCAAACTGACAGGCATTCTTGCGCAGACGAAGACTCTCTGCATTTTCACAAACCAGATCCGCGACAAGATCGGCATCGTGTTCGGCAATCCTGAGACTACTCCCGGCGGCCGCGCCCTTAAGTTCTACGCGTCGGTAAGACTAAACATCCAGCGCATCGGGGCGATCAAGGATACCAGCGGCAACATGATTGGCAACCGTACTCGCGTCAAGGTCGTGAAAAACAAGGTGGCGCCGCCGTTCACTGATGCAGAATTCGACATATTGTATGACCGTGGCATATGGTGGGAAGGCTCTGTACTGGAGGCGGCCATAAAGCAAGGACTTGTCGCAAAACGCGGCTCATGGTTCAGCTATGGCGCGGATCAGATTGGGCAAGGAGCCGCTGCGGCTTCGCAGTTTCTTGAGGACAACCCCGATGTATGCGAAAAGCTTGTGACGGAAATGAAGGGCGCGGGCAAAGAAGATGCCGGAGCCAAAGCGAAGGATAAGAGCTCCAAAGGCAAAAATTTGAAGGACGTGGTTTCGGAGCGTGATGAAGCCGGAACCGCAGCGAACTTGGACGATTAACATATTATGTCTGACAACTACGATAAAGAACCGGGCAGGGATCGGGGGCGCCACGGTAAGCAAGAAGGCGACGAAGCCCCGAAGGGGCCGGCGGCGCCTCAATCAGGGCGTCTCGTGTGGGCGTGGATAAGCCTCGTCTTATTCACGCTAGTCATAGCGTCGCTATGGGTGAACGGCTCGGACAAGAGTGTGGAAATCGACTACAATCCAACGTTCGTCGACATGGTCGATAGAGGCCTTGTGAAAAAGGTCAAAATCTACCACGATCCCGGCCTCAACTACGTAAAGGGTGAGACCATAGCACCTGAAAAGCTTGCTGAAGAGCAGCGCGCAGCGCTAAAAGACGTACCGCCGCTCTGGCGTGTCAACGTGGGCGACGTGACCACCGTCGAGAATCTTCTGGAGGGTAAGAACGTGGGCGTCGAGCATGTTCGTCAGAGCAACCACATGGCGCTCTTTCTCTACAACATATTCCCCACCCTGCTGCTAATCGGCGTTATTTATTTCATATTCGTGCGTCAGATGCGGTCCGCCAGCGGCGGCGCAATGACATTCGGCAAAAGCCGCGCCAAACAACTGAGGAGGGACAGCAAAAAGGTCACCTTCAAGGACGTCGCCGGCATCCAGGAAGCCAAGGAGGAGGTAGAGGAGATCATCGAATATCTCCGCTCACCAGAGAAATTCCAGCGACTCGGCGGCAAAATGCCTAAAGGCGTACTGCTTTGCGGATCTCCAGGAACGGGCAAGACCTTGTTGGCCAAAGCGATAGCTGGAGAGGCGGATGTGCCGTTTTTCAGCATTAGCGGCTCGGATTTCGTGGAGATGTTTGTCGGTGTGGGCGCATCTCGTGTACGTGACATGTTTGAGCAGGCCAAAAAAAACTCGCCATGCCTGTTGTTCATAGATGAAATTGACGCCGTCGGCCGCAGTCGCTTCACCGGCATCGGCGGCGGGCACGATGAACGCGAACAGACCCTAAACGCCCTGCTTGTGGAGATGGATGGCTTCGAGGCGAATGAGGGCGTCGTGGTCATAGCCGCCACGAACAGGCCGGACGTGCTTGATCCCGCCCTGCTGCGCCCCGGCCGCTTCGACCGCCAAGTGGTGATAGACCTTCCCTCTCTCGATGGCCGAATCGAAATACTCAAGGTTCATGCCAAGAAAATCAAACTCGCAGAAGGTGTGGATTTCTCCCGCGTTGCCCGTGGCACTCCCGGGTTCTCGGGAGCCGATCTCGCCAACCTTATAAACGAAGCGGCTCTTATCGCGGCGCGAGTCGGCAAGGAATATGTGGATCTGGACGACTTGGAGGAGGCGCGCGACAAAGTGATGTGGGGCAAGGAACGCCGCAGCCGCACACTCGACGACGAGGAGAAGAAAATAACTGCTTACCATGAAGCCGGGCACGCAGTGCTCACGGTGCTTAGCGAGCACGCTGATCCGCTTCATAAGGTAACGATTATTCCGCGCGGGATGTCACTTGGCAGCACCATGTTCCTGCCGGAAAAAGATCGCGTAAGCATTTCACGCAGCTTCCTGCTGGACGAACTCGTGATAAGCATGGGCGGACGCGTTGCAGAAGAGCTTTTCCTTCCCGACATTTGCACAGGTGCGCGTCAGGATCTCGCACAGGCGACAAAACTCGCTCACGCGATGGTCTGTGAATGGGGCATGAGCGAGGAGCTCGGCCCACGTACTTTCGGACACAACGAGGAACTCGTCTTCCTTGGCCGCGAGGTCAACCGCACGCAAAACTACAGCGAGGCCACCGCACAGAAGATCGACCATGAGGTTACAAAAATCCTTTCTATGGCGCATGACAAAGCTCGTGCGGCACTGGAAGCCAACCGCGATGCAGTTGACAAACTCGTGGCGGAACTGCTCGAAAAGGAAACAGTGACCGGTGCAGACGCAGAGGATATCGTGAAGCACGGCCGCGTGCGCACCCCGGAAGAGCGTGGCGATGTCACGCCGCCTCCGCCTCCGCCGCCTCCGCCTCTGCCAGAAGCCTAAAAAAGCGTGTCGGACTCGAAAGTTTGGAGCCGATTTTTATCTCGTGTGATTACAGAAAGACTGGAGACTGCAATATGGCACAAGAAAGCGTATCTACAAAAATGGGGTCTGGGAAAAAGGCGGCGCATAAGGGCAAAAAGCTCCGTGTCGCAATAATCGGATGCGGAGGCATCGCTCAGTCGCACTTGAGCACTTACCGCAATGACGTTCCGGAAGTGGAGATCGTTGCCGGCGTCGATATACTCCAAGCGCCACTGGATCGCATGGAGAAGGAGTGGGGACTTCCGAAGGAGGCGCTCTTCAAGGACTGGAAGGAAATGTTGCGGGTTGTCAAACCAGACGCTGTGGACGTGTGCACACCCAACCACGTGCACTGTGCGCCTGTTTTAGATGCGTGCAAGGCCGGCTGCCATGCAATGGTGGAAAAGCCGATGGCCATGAACACAAAAGAGTGCGAAAAAATGATCGCCGCGGCCGAGAAGGCGAGAGTCAAACTCTCCGTGGGTTTTCAGCAGAGGTACACTCATAGCACCGAAGCGTTGATCGAAGCCCGTAACAACGGACAGTTCGGCGATATTATCTACGCAAAGATCCACGCAATACGACGGCGCGGAATCCCAAATTGGGGCGTTTTCGGGCGAAAAGACCTGCAAGGTGGCGGACCTCTGATCGACATTGGCGTTCACATGATAGAGGCCGCATACGAAGTCATGGGCTGCCCGAAGCCGATCGCGGCGAGTGGCAACACCTGGACTTATCTTGGGAACACCGACAGCAAAACGCGCTGCGGTAACTTTGGATGGGACTGGAAGACGTACACTGTCGAAGACCTGGCGGTCGGTCAGATCCGCTTCGAGAACGGCGCAATTATGCAGATAGAGACGTCTTTCGCCTCGCACATGCAGAACAGTACAAACTACGAGATCATAGGAACCAAGGGCAGCTGCTCATGGAGCCCCTGCGAAATCTACACGGACCTCAACAACACTATGGTCAACATAACCCCGGCATACCTCGGACCACAAAACGACAACCACCCCTTCAAACGCAAACTTCGCAACTGGGTGGAAGGGTGTTTGTATGGAACTGAGCTGGAGTCTTCCGGCTATGACGGACTCAACGTCCAGAAAATGCTGGACGGAATATATCGCTCTGCCGCCAAAGGGAAGGAAGTCACCATAAAATGAAAGCAGTCGTAATATTGGCAAACGGATTCGAAGAAATAGAAGCAATGACGATAGTGGACGTGCTACGCCGCGGCGGCGTGGATGTGTCGGTGCTCGCACTGGACGATTCCAGCCTGGACGTAGAGGGAGCGCACGGCATTGGCGTCGTTGCCGATGCTGAATGGGAAGACGAAGTCGTCAACGCCGCCGACATAATGATTCTCCCCGGGGGTGGCCGTGGTATGGAGGCATTGAGATCGGACTCACGTGTGCTGGAGGCTTTACGCAGATTCGACGAAAACGGCAAGTTCATTGCCGCGATTTGCGCGGCGCCTGCCGTGTTACAGAAGGCAGGAGTGCTGAAAGGCCGCAAGGTCGTGTGCTACCCAGGGATGGAGGATCAGATTAAGGACGCCTCCATTCAGAAAGGCCCAAACATATTGCGTGATGGCACAATTATCACCGGTAGCGGTCCCGCAACCGCGATGGAGTTCGCTCTCGGCGTGCTTGAAATGCTTGAGGGTTCGGCTGTCCGCAAGGAAGTTGCGGATGGACTGCTTTTTAAAAGCTAGGGCGACTAACTGACGGACAAGGGGTTGTTTTTTGGCAACTTACGAATACAGCGGCTTCGGGGAGGATGGTTCAACATGCCGGGGACGTGCGGAGGCTGGAAACCCCAAACAAGCCATCCGCGAACTTGCGGCCAACGGGATTTTTGTCGAAACCATAAACCCCCTTCTCATAGACGCTAAGCTCGACGCCCGAAAGCGCTCGTCGCTCTACCGTGAACTCGGCGCACTACTGGGAGCCGGACTGCCTCTCGACCGCGCCGTTTCGATGATTATGGAGACGGAGGATCCGACTATGTCGGCGGTGCTGGCTTCCATTCTTGAAAAAGTACGTGAAGGTCGGACGCTTTCGGATTCCGTCGGCGAAGCATGCGGCAACGTTGGAGGCTATGAAAGAGCTGCGTTGGCATCAGCTGAGGGATCGGCGACTCTGCCGTCTATGCTCGCGCGCATGGCGGACATGCTTGAAGTTCAGGATGGAGTGCGCGACAAGCTACGCTCGGCTCTGATATACCCGACATTTGTACTGTTCCTCGGAGTATTGGTGGCTGTAGTTATGCTGGGCTTCGTGGTGCCGAAAACCGAGACGATGCTGAAAGCGTCCGGCATGGTGCTACCGCGCGCAAGCGTGGTGGCAGTCGGCGCCGCAAAATTCGTAGCGTTGTTACTGGGCGCTTTAATTATTTTCGCAGCGGTTGCAGTAACTCTGGCGAGACGTCGCGCGAGATCCGATGCAAAATTCGCTGTCAGTCTGGACAAATTTGTTCTCAATCTTCCGTTCATGGGATCTGCCCGAGGGCTTGCGGGCATGAGGTTTGCTTCTATCCTTTCGGTGTTGACCGAATCGGGAATGCCTGCTGTCGCCGCGCTCCCTGTGGCCGGGGCTGGTACGGGCAGGCCGTGGATAGAGCAGTGTGTGCTTGAGCAGACGGAAAAAGTTCGCAATGGCGCGAGCCTTTCCTCTGCAGTAGGCGCCTTGCCGGTGTTCGGGCGAGAGCTGGGAGAGTGGGTCAGGGTCGGAGAGGCGGGGGGGTGTCTGGGTGCCATGCTGGATGTGGCGGCTGAGCGCATGCAGCGCACGTGGAACAACTCTTTGTCGCGCTCCCTGGCGTTGCTCGAACCTTCACTGCTCGCAGCTGTCGGACTGTTTGTGCTGGTTTTAGCACTCGCACTATTACTCCCGGTTATCGGTATGACACGCACGTTCACATAATTTTTCTATTGAAAACATCCAATACCCATGTTACTATTTCGGGCAGTCGATTTTTAATAGGGTGGTTGCACCCATTTTCCCGTTGGAGACAAAAACAAAAGGCGAAATAAATATATGAAAATGATCAGTATGATTAAAAAATACATGGCAGCGCTTCTGGCCATGACTGTGGTTTCCGGCGCTTTCGCCCAGGAACAGCAGCTCGAAGAGCGGTCGGATTTCGGTAGATGGTACATTAGCCCGGGCATTGGTATGGCCAACTTCGAGGGTGACGAACCTCTAGAAGATGGTTTCTACCTTACAGTTCGCCTCGGATACGATTATGACGAATGGTGGACGTTAGAGGGCAGCCTTGTCTTCGCCCCGAAACTTGACGAAAACCTCGGCGGATATGCTTACAAAGACGAAAACGGCGTATGGAAAAACCATGACAAGCCTTATTCTTACTCCAAAGGCGACAAGTATTTCGAAGACACATGGATGGCTCAACTTTACGGCGATGCCCTGTTCCACTTCACACGCATGGATAAGCTCGATCCGTATCTGACCGCCGGTGCCGGCGTGACTTTCTACGGTGAAGACGTGACAGGCGAGGGCGCTTCGCTAACTCTTCGCGCCGGTGGTGGCTTCATGTACCACCTCAGCGACTCTTGGAGCCTGCGCATAGATTCACGTGTCGACCTAGCCGGCTACAACACCGAATTCAACCACACCACGGACATCGGATTCGTGTACAGGTTCTCTGCCGACCAGATTGCCAAAGACAACGACGTGAACGTGGCAATCGACTCCGATGGTGATGGACTAACTGACTTTGACGAACTGAATATCTACGGAACAGACCCCAACAACCCCGACACCGATGGAGACGGACTCAAAGACGGCGAGGAAGTAAAACGCTATAAGACCGACCCTTTGAATCCAGACACTGATGGAGACGGACTCAAAGACGGCGAGGAAGTAAAACGCTATAAGACCGACCCTCTGAATCCAGACACTGATGGAGACGGCCTTACCGATGGCGACGAGGTCAAGGTCTACAAGACGGATCCACTGAACCCCGACACCGATGGCGATGGACTCAAAGACGGTGAGGAAGTTAAGGTCTACAAGACGGATCCTCTTAACGCCGACACTGACGGCGACGGACTCACGGACGGCGAAGAGGTCAAAACCTACAAGACAGACCCACTTAACCCGGACACTGACTTTGATATGGTTTCAGATGGAGCAGAAGTACACAAGTACAAGACGGATCCACTCGACCCTGATACTGACGATGGCGGCGTACGCGACGGCCATGAGATTTTCTATGACAAAACCAACCCACTTGACGGCTCCGACGATCTGCTCTTCTTCGAACTCAATATCCTCTTCGATACCGATAAGAGCATCATTAAACCAGAGTTTTTCGCGCAGCTTGATTCAGTGGTCAAGGTGTTCACCGACAATCCAAATTCAACCGCTGTTATCGAAGGTCATGCCGACAAGCGCAAGACTTCTAAAGCTCGTTATAACAAACAGCTTTCCGAAAGCCGCGCAGAAGCTGTCCGCCAGTACATCATGTCTAAGGGTGTGGACGGTTCGCGCATAAAGGCTATCGGCTACGGTTTCGAGCATCCTAAGGCTCCGAACGACCCCGTCAACGGCAACCTCCAGAACCGCCGGGTGGAGGTTTACGTGGACGGCGTGACGGTTGGAAAGGAAAACTACGTCAACCCCGCGAAATAAGCGGCTGACTTTCCAAAAAGGGGCGGGCCGCAAGTCCGCCCCTTTTTATTTGCCTCGGACATACCAATATGCGCATCCTGCACCGGTACATAGCCTTCAGCTTCATAACGACATTCTTGATGGCATCGCTCGTCCTGACCTTCGTTATGTCCATTGCTTTGATTTTCGAAGCCGCGCAGTTAGTTGCACGCGGTCTGTCTTGGTTCAAGGCGGCATACTTTTTTTTTGGCAACATCCCCGGGGCACTGTCATACACCATTCCAATCGCCGCGCTTGTTTCGACAATCCTTGTCTTCGGAAGCCTCTCTACTGACAGCGAAATAATAGCCATGCGAGCCTGTGGCATCAGCCTATTGCAGATAATGCTAACGCCGGTTCTCATATCCATTTTGCTATCGGTGTTTTGCCTGTACCTCAACAACGACGTCTCTCCCGAGAGCGCCTACATAAGGTTGTTGTCGCGCAAACCAAAAGCCGCGGATATAATGGCCCTAATAGTACCAGGGCGCTCTGTTGAGCTCGACAACCGCTCAGTATATGTCGGCGCGAAGAAAAGCGACAACGAACTCGACGATTTGCGCATAATGGAAACACTCGACGATGGTTTTACGCGTGAAATCCGAGCTAAAAATGCCTTCATCATTACAACCAACGATATAACTTCGCTTGATATGCGGGATGTGACCATTGATCCCATTCAAACCGGCAAGTTGGGCGTTGGCAAGGCCGACCGCGTTGTGTACGCACTCTCATACGACGACAAAGGCAGCAAGAAAGGGCCGCGAAAGCGCCGAATTAAAGACGAACACACTTGGGTTCTGGTTAAGAACATCATCATTGCGTCAAGGTACCCCTCGTCCGCCGAGGAGTCCGCCGTGTACATTTCAAAGGCTAAAATGAAGATAACATCCCGCATAAGCCTGGCACTCGCCTGCTTCTGCTTTGTAATAGTGGCGGTGCCGCTAGGAATCAAACGGCAACGCAGCGAATCGTCTATAGGCATAGGAATATGCCTAGCCGTCGCCGGAGCCTTCTACCTCTTCAATATAGCCGGGGATTCTCTTGCTAAAACTCCGGCCTACCACGCCCACCATATGGCATGGATACCCATAATCGGATGCATAATAATAAGCGCTATTTCAATCTCTCGAAACAACTGATCTATACTCGATGTCCAATACTTTTCTCCAGCTAATTAAACAACGGCCGTTAGTGTTTGACGGCGCCATGGGCACTGCGATCTATCAGAAGGGCGTCTACATAAACGCCTGCTACGACGAACTCTGTCTCTCTCGCCCCGCGCTGATCTCGGAAATACACCGCGAATACGTCGCCGCCGGAGCCGATGTAATCGAAACAAACTCTTTCGGAGCAAACCGCATCAAACTGGCGGCCTTCGGCTTGGCAGAGAAAACTCGTGAAATCAATTCAAAGGCAGTTGAAATCGCCAGGAGCGAAGCCGGCAGTTCCGTGTTTGTTGCAGCCTCCTGCGGCCCGTGCCTCAGCGGTCCCGGCGCTTTCCCGAACCAGCCTGCGCCGGATATGAAAGAGATCGAGGCTGCGTTCGAGGAACAAATTTCAACTCTCGTCTCCGCCGGAGCCGATCTTATTCTCCTCGAAACTTTCACAAACATCGACGAGCTTCTCCTCGCGGCTAAAACAGCGCGTGGACACGACATACCGGTCATGGCGTCGATTTCACCCGCGGCATTTGCGCATTCGACTGTCACCGAAGTAATCATGTTAATTGATGCGTGTCCCGACATAGACGTCGTCGGCATAAATTGTCACTTCGGACCCGCGGAAATGCTTGATGCCGCAATCGAAGCGCGGGCCGCCGCTGCTAAACCTCTCGTCATAATGCCGAATTCAGGCGGTCCCCACGAGATAGGAGGACGCTCCCTCTATCTCAACAGCCCAGAGTATTTCACCGAATACGCCAAGAAATTCATCGAGGTTGGAGCGCACGGCGTTGGAGGGTGTTGCGGCACAACACCTGCGCACATAAGAACGGCTGCGAAAACCATCCATGTTATGTCAGGAGTAAAGCAACATATAGCGATCGCTTCAATGCCCGACGCCGTGGCCGCAGATGAGGTTCCACCTCCATTTTCCTTCTCCGAAAAATCCGCTTTTGCACAGAAAATTTCTTCTGGTGAACCTGTAACCTCAATAGAAATCATCCCTCCCCGCAGCCCTGACGGCATCGCTGCATTCATCGACAAATGCAAGGCATGCCAGGATGCGGGAATCGATGCCTTGAATTTACCAGACGGCCCGCGGGCGAGCGCCCGCATGAGCGTGATAGCAACGGCGGCCACGATGCTCAATGAGGGCTTGAGCATAGAGCCAATCCCTCATTGCTGCTGCAGAGACCGCAACCTTATTGGCCTACAATCGGACATCATAGGAGGTGTAGCTCTTGGCCTCAAGACATGGCTGTTTATCACTGGAGACCCACCTAAGCTCGGCAACTATCCCGATGCGGCAGGGGTGTTCGACATCGACGCCATTGGTGCCGTCAGGCTTGCTGCCAACCTCAACCGCGGTCTGGACGCCGCCGCCCAGCCACTTGGATCACGCATACCACTCGCGATTGGCGTGGGGCTCAACCCTGTGGCAGTAGACCTCGATCGCGAAGCTGAACGCTTCCACGCCAAGGTCGAAGCAGGTGCCGAATACGCCATAACACAGCCAATTTTCAGCCCGGAAGCCCTGTTGCGCTTCCTTGATCGCATCGCGAAGAACGGAGATACGATTCCTGTAATGATCGGTGTATATCCGCTCTTGTCGGCGAAGAATGCGGACTTCATGAACCGTTACGTTCCAGGGGTAAGTGTACCAGAGAAGATCCTGAGACAAATGGAAGGGTGTAAGGATAAAGAATCAGCGATATCAACCGGAATTGATATAGCGCGATCTATTCGTTTCGAAATAGAAGCGGCGGGATTCAAGCACTTTCAGGTATCGGCACCGCTTGGCCGCACAGATATAGCTCTACGAGTGCTCGAATAGCCCTGCCCGGCTCCCTGAGCACCAGAAGAATAGCAGACTATACCCACATGGTGCGATCCAGCGTCCGATATTGGAGTGCTTCCTGAAGGTGAATGGGGAGTATATCCGGGCTGTTGTCGATATCGGCTATCGTCCGCGCAACTTTAAGGATTCGGTCATGTGCGCGCGGGCTGAAATGCATATCGTTCATCGCGAAACTTAGAACTTCTCGAGTCTCCTCGTTTAAGAAACAGTATTTCTCGATTTCCCGTCGCCCCATCATGGCGTTGAGCAAAATTTTGCGTTTACCAGCAAATCGTTCTGTCTGGATGCCGCGCGCCTTAATCACGGTTTCGCGCATTTTTGTGCTCGTCTCTCCCTCGGGGATGCTCTGCAAATCCTGGAATTTTGTCGCGGGCACCTGAATATGTATGTCGATCCTGTCGAGAAGCGGTCCGGAGATTCGACTGCGGTAGTTTTTTATCTGCATGCTAGAGCATCGGCAGGGACGGTTGGCGTCTCCATAATATCCGCAAGGGCATGGGTTCATGGCCGCGACAAGGATGAAGCGGCATGGAAAGAGTGAGCTGCCTGCAACTCGGGAAATCGTCACAGTGCCATCCTCTAGGGGCTGTCGCATTACTTCAAGCACGCTGCGGTGGAACTCCGGTAATTCGTCTAGAAACAGCACACCCAAATGCGAAAGAGTGACCTCGCCTGGCGTTGGGTGCGAGCCGCCCCCGAGGAGCCCGGCATCGGATATGGTGTGATGTGGCGCACGGAAAGGGCGCGTAAACAGCAACGGCTCAGACGATGGCAGGAGTCCGGCTATACTGTGTATCTTTGTAACTTCCAGCGCCTCGTCCAGTGTCATCTGTGGCAGAATCGAAGGGATTCTCCGCGCGAGCATTGATTTTCCAGTGCCAGGAGGCCCGACCATCAATATATTGTGGCCACCAGCGACGGCTATTTCAATCGCCCGTTTTGCCATCTCCTGGCCTTTCACCTCGGCGAAGTCTGGCTCCAAAGAATAATCGTGTTCGTTATAAATTTGGTCAAGAGAGGCTCTGGCGGGCTTTGTTATCGTATCTTCGCCGGTTATGAGCTGGGCGGCTTGCCTGAGACTGCGTATAGGGTACACAGTCAGACCATCCACTACAGCAGCCTCGGCGGCATTCTCCTCTGGAACCAGAAACGTGGTAATACCCGACTCTTTCAGCTTCATTGCTATTGGCAAAACACCCCTTACCCGCCTAACCTCACCGGCAAGCGACAGTTCACCGATCATGGCCACACCGTCAAGATCCATAGGCGTCAGCTCGCGCGGAGGCGGTTGTCCTGGTTTGCGGCGGCGTTTACCTGAATCCTGCTCCAGTGCGCCAGAAGCAGTAAGGATTCCCATGGCGATGGGCAAGTCGAAGAATGGCCCTTCCTTGCGAATATCTGCCGGAGCAAGGTTTACTGTTATTCTGCCTCTAAAAGGTTCATATCCGCTGTTTGTCACAGCGGACGAAACGCGATACTGGCTTTCGCGGACGGCGGCATCAGGCAAGCCTACGATCACGATTTGGGGGTCACCTGCCATGCCCGCATCAGTTTCAACTTCGACACAAAAAGCGTCTATTCCGAAAATGGCTCCAGACAAGATTTTAGACAACGCCATGACATCCTTCCTTTCTCAAACAAAAAGGGAGAGTGGTCGCAAGACCGCCCTCCCCTGACAGAGTTACAGGAAACCGGAAGGCTCCCGCCCCTATTTTCTCTCGCCAAGCATCATCTCGGCGACCTTCTCGTTGCTCTGCTGCACGTCTTTGATTTCACGTCCACCTGGGTCAACAAGCTTAGCTGTGACGAACAGCAACAGGTTGCGTTTTTCGCTATAGTCATACTTGTAGCGGAAAAGGTGGCCTAGTAGCGGTAGGTCGCCGAGGAAGGGAATCTTGTCCTCGTTAGTGAAGCGCTCTTCCGTTATCATGCCACCCATGACAATCGTAGCGCCGTTGTAAATCTGCACAGTGGTTGCGACTGAGCGAACGGGGAAGAACGGCTGCTCCATCGGTAGTGTGACCTCGCCTGTAAGCGAGGGGTACGTTGAACCGTAGTTTTTCCAAATGGGTTCAGAGACGACTGAGGGCGCCAGAGCCAAGTCGATCATCGACCCATCATCCGTCACTGTAGGAGTGACCTCGAGTATGACGCCCACTTCACGCATCTGGAAGTTCTGGGGTTCGACGACTGCGCCGCTGTACGTTGTGGTGTTGCCAGTTTCGTTCGATGTTTCGAGCATTTCTACGTCATATTCCGTCGGATAAATGTACTCGGTCACGACCTTGATAGTAGCGGGACTGCCGGCCTTTGTGACCACTTTTGGAGCGGAGAGCAGGTCGGAGTTCTGCTTTGATGAGATCATGTGCAGCACCATCGAAAGTTCTGGGTTTGTAAGTATGGAGGAGAAGGTCGCGATATTGTCCAACACCGCAGACCCCTCGTTGATCGCCATGGCGTTGTTCTCACTGAGGTAGCTGAACCCACGCGTCACATTTCCGCCCCTCATAACAAGGCGACGGCGGCTTGCTGGGGGAAGGCCCGCATCCGCCTTCATTTCGGCGATCTCCCAATCGTCGTTTACCATCCACTCCAACCCGAGAGAATCCAGATCGGACTGCATGACCTCAACGAAACGGACTTCTATCTCGACCTGTTTCGGTGTGACATTTAGGATAGACAGAACCGACTCCAGGATGGCCAGATTTTCAGCAGTGTTCACAACGACGAGTTTTGTGAGAGACGGCATGTACTGGATAGAGGATTTCTCTGGCCAGGGTACGCCAAGATCGCCGAACAGCTTTTTCCAGTCTTTAGTGTCTTCGCCAGCGGCAGCGCCACCGCCCAGGTTGAAGGTGTTAAAGCCACCCAAAGCGTTGCCTGTGGGCTGGATAGATGGCACACGATCCTCAATGCTGGGAAGAACGTTGTACATCTTGTGAATAAGCGTGTCCTCAGCCCAGTTTTTGGGCATGATAACCACCATGTTGCCGCGTACGCGGTACTTGAGCCCAGCCATTTCCATGATCATGTCCATGGCATCGCTCAACTTGACAAAACGAGCTTTAATGGTGATTAGCGGAGTCCCGCCAACGCCTGCCGTGGACGTCGGTGGAGGAACTCCCCAAGGGTTGTCATCTATCGGAGCTGTTATCGACTGGGTCTCGGCGCCGAGGTTCAAGATAAAGTTGATTCCTCGCTCATCCGGCGGGACGTCCGGGTCGTCATTCTCACGCGATGCATCACCCAGGAAACCGACGATGTCAGTAATATTGGCGTCACGGAACTCAAGATCGGGTATGACGATCTTCTGCATCTTCTCACGAATAACCTGCTCCTGCGTGGTAGGCGGTTTGGTAGTTATGCCATCATCACCCTTCTTGTCGCCTTTGCTGAAGCTCTGGGCATACGTTCCTGGAGTCCACGCTCTGGTTACATCCTTTACCATAGATTCCCGGGTAGTGATACGCTCATTGTTCGCAAACTTATTCTCGGCGATGCCTATCTTTCGGAGCAGATCGACAGCGTCTTTGTGCCACGGATAGTCCTTGAGAATCAACTCGACTTCGCGTCTGGCATCAGTCAATTCGCCTGTCGCATAGTACTCTTTGGCGACCTTCATGCTGTTTGAAATCTTGACCTGAGCTTCTTTGTATTTCGGCTGTTCATAACGCTTTTCAACTGGCGGCAACTCCACTGGCGGTGGATCCGTGCGATCTGTCTGTATCAATAGCAACAGTTCTTCGCCTTTCAGATGGCCGTATTGGCGAGCCTCGCGAGCGGATTTTTCCGCTTCTTCATAATTACGCGCCCCCCTCTGCTCCAATGCCAACCGGTAGTACGCCTCGGCGAGGCCGTTTTCTGCGAGCTTGCGAGCCTCAACTTCTTTCGGCAGGAGGAACTTGAGCGCTTCATTGTACCTCTCGATCGCCTTTGTCCAGTTGGCAACGGCAAGAGCCGCATCACCTTGATGTATGCTCTCGCGCCCATGCTGGGCAAACAGCTTGCGGCGACCTTCTTCAAGCACTTCTAGTTCGGAGACGCGCTTCGCAACCTCCGGGTCAAGGACAACGACAGCAGTTGAAGCGGGAGCTTCGACAACAGGAGCCTCGACTGCGGCGGGTGCTTCGACAACAGGTGCTTCTGCTGAAGGTGCTACAGTTGCAGGCTCCTCAACAGCGGTCACAGGCACTTCCACCGGTTCTACGACTGCTGCCTCTTCCGGCTCTGCGGTGACGGAAAGAATGTCATCTATTTCAACATCGATATCGCTGGTTGCCGGATTCACCGCGGCCTCCTCAACAGCGGGAGCTTCAGCAACCGGCTCAACCACTATTTCTTCGACGACCACAGGCGCTACTTCAACCACTTCCTCAACAGGCTGGACAACGACCTCTTCAACAACAGCAGGCGCTTCAGCAACTGGCTCAATCACTATTTCTTCGACGGCCACAGGCGCGGCTTCAACCACTTCCTCAACAGGCTGGACAACGACCTCTTCAACAACAGCAGGCGCTTCAGCAACTGGCTCAATCACTATTTCTTCGACGGCTACGCCGGTTTCACCAACCGCCTCGGTAGCTACCCCTATTTCCTCCTCAGCCGCAGCCAGCACCTCAGGAGCCACTTCCGTGGTGTTCTCAGCTGTCTCAACAACTTCGGGAAAAACTTCTAAT
>CAYOPG010000002.1:12055-19388 GCA_964405775.1 uncultured Lentisphaerales bacterium | reverse complement strand
AGCCACTTCCGTGGTGTTCTCAGCTGTCTCAACAACTTCGGGAAAAACTTCTAATTCCAGTGGCTCGAATACTGGTACTTCCTCAGCATCCGCAACAGTTACAGCGGCTTCATCGACCACTTCGGCAACAGCGGCTTCGCCCTGCTCTTCCGTTACTACAAGGTCTTCCTCCAATCCTAAGTCCAGATCGAGATCTTGAATGCCCAGTTGCTTGGCATTCAAAACAGCCCTCGAATCCTGTGCGAGCGAGTATGCTGCGCAGACAGCCATCGCCAAAACTGCAATAACACTAGAAACTTTTATTATATTCTTCATTTTGAATGCTGCTCCTTGAAAATCAAACTTCATTGCTTCTTTTTATTGTTTTTTCGGGACTGTTATAACCTTCTGCGTGGATTTGTGCTTGATGTCAGCTGTCCCCGTATTTGCATTCGGGTCTTTCTTGACATCGACAACCGTGTAGGAGTCTCCGTCAAAATCGAAACTTTCGTCATTACTGACTTCTAACGGCTCGAATCCGTTGATTTTGTCGCACACGAAAGTGACTTTGAAACTATTCCACTTGCTTTTCTCTCCCTGCTGCAGATCCAAAGTCTCCTCGCCGTTTGAAACCCTCAGTATGGGAACTTCCGACTTGGTGTCCGGCACACCAGGCCTCTTGATAATGGTCAACTTATTGGTGTGGGATATTGCCTTGTACCCAGAAGCGCCTATCTCGTCGCCGATCTTTACGAAATAACTCCTATTGCCTTGCGCTTCATTAACCTGGAAACTATATGAGGTGCCGATCATCTGCCTGCTTCTCAGTACATACGGGAAAGGTATAACTTCGACTTTGTCTACCTTGAGATAATCCACTCGGGGGGGGTGAGAATCAGGATCCGTTGGATCTGTACCCGCTAGAAACTCTTCAAGATTGGTGAAGAGATCGCCATCAAGATCTCCGTGCGCATCGCTGGGATCCACTGGGTTCAGACCGTACTTGCGCTCCCAGTCGTCTGTCATTGTGTCGCCATCCGAATCCCACCCGCCTTTAGTGCCGTCTTCTGGTGGCTGTTCGGCCTGACAATATTCGCACACATCTGCACTCATGGGAATCGGCAACAAGCAATTGACGCATGAGACACGTTCTCCGGCGACGAGCAGACTATTGCCTTTGGCTGGTATGACGTACGGGGTTGTGAGTTTAGCCATCGTGGCGTTGAACAGTGCTGGGTCTGTCTCTTGCGCGAACTCAAATTTTGGACGCAATGAGTTGAGACCGTTCGTGAACTTCTCCTCCATCGTGCGCTGAGTACTCGACATTTGAATCAGTATGGCGAGAGAGAGCAGCAGCGCTATAAGCACCACCACGACAATGATTTTGTCGTAGTATGCTCTGAAAAAGTTTCTTTTTTCTAGTCGTGCCATGTTATTCCGCCTTTACTCACCGGCTTCTGTTTCATCGTCGCCGACTTCTGTTTCCTCATCGCCGGGAGCGACTTCTACGCCAACGGGAGCCCCGAAAGTGTAAATGTCGATTTGCACCCCCACTTTGACCGGTGCTTCGAGAAGCGCCCCGGACATAAGCCGCGAAGTTCTGGGTTTTGGAGGTTCCTTTATACCATCGGGTACGGTGGGCGCGGGAGCAGATACACGCGGCATAACATCTTCTCCGTTTTTCATCAACTGCAAGCTGCTTATCTGCGCGTACGGCCACATCGCATTGATACGGTTCAGGAAGTCGAAGAGCGCAGCCTCCTTCGCGATGAATACAAAGCCGAAACGCTGCCTATCAAGGGGGAATGGCGCCTCGGGCGGCGGGTCGCTGCCCAGACTGAACGAGAACGCTTCAGTTCCGGCAGATGCCCTCGGGCGCGACTGTCTGGCGAAGGTCCCAGTTCTTGCTCCTTCGCCTTCAAGGTCGAATTCTTCTCGTGAAGCAGTTTCTATTGAAGTAACTTTCGCAGCGTAAAGCTCATGAACAAGCATCTCCATCATAGCAAGTTGACGCAAGAGGCGTGGCACGTCCTCACTTCGCGCGGGTTTTGTGCCACCCTCACTAGTTCGGTCGTACCTTTCGAAGCCAAAAAAGAAACCAGGGGCTACAACCGGTTCGCCTCCTTTAGGAGCGGCCTTGCGCAGACGGTCTACGGTTTCCTCGCTTTTCGTGCTGAACGCGCCCGGGGAGAAATCTCCGTCTATCATGACAGAGTTGGACGAGATCGTTGTGATTAACGCAGAATAACGTTTTTTGAAAACCTCAAGGTTGCTCGCCTCTATCGATATGTTTGTCTCACTAGGGAACGGATTGCGATTATAATATCCGGTTAGCGTTTGGTGGGATTTTTCCATCAACTCCCGCTCGGTCGAAGCCTTGCCCATACGCGAGATGGTCATGGCCGCCGCCAAAACTACAAGAAGCAGAGATATAACCCCGCCAACTATAACGGCTATTCTGGTCTTGCTCATTTGGTTGCCATCCTCTCGCTCCAATTAGCGTCCAAAACGCCAGGGGTACGTTTAAGCTTAACGCGCACGCTCAACTCGCTGAGATCAACTTTCGCGGTGGCCTCCCCAACGGCGATCACTTTGTCAGACAGAACTCTGGAGCCTTCTGTCTCGAAAAACTCCGCGTTTTTCCTGAGGTTGCCAAGAAGCAGTTCCGAGGCTGACCCGCCGCGGGCGCTCACAAGCTTGTCGAGCTCAATCTTGTAACCACGCACCACTATCTGCACGTATCCAGAACCATCGGCCTCGTCCCGTTCGAATGTAATTGACCTCAGCCAAGTACCGGGGATCATTGCATCTCGCACAGCGTTGACCACTCCGGAATACGACGCCCTTGCCGCCGCCATCTCCGTGATGTAAGCCGTCTTTTGAGCGACCTCCGCCATCTCCGAATCTATCGTGTCAATGCGGCCTTGAAGCCCCCTGAATTTATCAATACGCTGGCTGACCGCATTGTGTTGCGCCGTGTAGGTGCTGCGCTGCATACTTGCGAAACCGAACCAACAGAGAAGAGTAAGGACCAGACCCACCACCGCCACCCCGAAAAACGGCAGGCGGCGAGCGAACCGTCGCTCATCCACCACCTCGCGGGGCAAAAGATTTATTTCCAAGGGGCACTTTACACCACCGCGAAGCGCAAGCCCGACGACTGGCGCCATGAGAAACAGAGAACTCTGGTCGTCCTCCAAGCCTGATGCGACAGGAACGTTAACAAACGGATTCAGATACTCCACGTCTATGTCAAGCTTCTCACGGAAGAAGGTGTCCATGTGGCGCGTAAGAGAGGCGCCCCCGGTCAGATAAAGCTTGTTGGGCACCGATCCGTCTTGCTGGCTGCGGTAGAAATTGATCGAACGGGTCACCTCAGAATGAAGGCGAGTGACAACATTTCGGATCACCTTTGAAACCTTGTCAGCGGTCTCGTCGCCCATCACGGCGTAATTGCCTCCCAGTGCCACTACACCTATGTCTTTCTTGAGTGCCTCGGCCTCTGCGGGAGTTATGGAAAGGCTGCGAGCAATATCGTTGGTAATGGTGTTTCCGGCAACCGGGATGCTGCGCGTGAATACCTTTGCCCCCTCAACGAAAATCAGGTTCGTGGAACGCGCGCCGATGTCCAGAAGCATGGTGCAACCGCCCTCGTCGGAGTAGTTGAAGCGCATGCTGTTGTAAAGAGTAAATGGAATGGCGTCTATGATCTCAATGCGCACGCCGCACTGTTCGCCGAAAAGAATGGCCTCCTGAGCTGTGTCCCTCTTAGTTGCCACAATAAGAGCGTCAAGCTCAACATCCGTGTCCGCGACAACCTGATAGTCCCATACAACCTCCTCGACAGGGAATGGAAGGTTCTCCTGAGCCTCGTACAACAACATCTCGTCGATTTTATCCTGCTCGACCGGCGGGAGCTTTACAAAACGAGGGAATACAGCCTGCCCTGAAAGCGATACGCACATAGGTGCTGGCTTTATGCCGTTCTCAATCATCATTTCGCGGACATCCCCGGAAACCGAGTAAAGAGAACGCACGCTCGCTTCCTGAGATAAGGAGTCAAGCGGCTTTACTGCATATCGAGTAAGCGTCGGTACGGCATTTCTGCCCACCGTAAACTCTGCGAGCACTATCTTACTGGAACCTACATCCAGAGTCAGCAGTCTGTTTTTCGAAGACACTACCTGCTTACCTCGTATGAATCGGGGTCTACTAATGCGAAGACCGACTTCGACCGCTCAAGCAGATATCCATCAAGTTTCTGCACATTTGGAGCACCGGTAATCTGCGGGTTGGACCACCACTTGTCCTGAGTGCGCAGGAGGCCGTCGCCGACTCCCGCCTCGCCAGCAAGCTCGCCCGACACGTAAATCTGAACAGAGAAGCCAATCATGTTGCCATAGCGCTCCAACGCGGTCGGCAGAAGAACCACCCCCGCCTTATGATCACGCCCCATGGCGATGTCTCTGTAAAGTGATGTCACGGTGAAAAGTGAAAATCTCTTTTCGTTTTCCACAGCTCTCGGATTGTCAACCATCACTGTGAATGTGATCGACATGTCGTCAATCCACTGCGGGTAGGTCTCGAACTCAACATTAAAAGTCCCCCAGTTCCTCCCCTTGGGTCCCCTGTTGCCGAGACTTGGGGCGCGCTGCAACGCATCCTTGCCCAACTTCGTCATGTCGGTGATCCGCAACAATCTTGCAGCCGGAGCGGCAGTACCGGGCGCAGGCGCCTGCGCAAAGATGTCACTGAAAGAAAACAAAGCCAAAACTCCAACCACAACTAAGGCTGGCAAGCATGTCTTAAGTCTTTTCATATCGTCCATTCCTTTTGCTTTTTCCGTGACCTCAAAGCAGACCACAAAACTATTCTGCCATTGGTTTACTCGCTATACTACCCGAAACCCAAACCAAATTCAAATGAAAAATGCAAAAAACATTCGCCTCCAACTGACCATTGTTTGAAGTGTCCATACTAAAATTGTAAGTGGGAGGGTTTACACTCTGCCACAAACCGGCGCGGAACCCGGGAACAACGTGACAGGCATGACTTTTCACAGCTTCTGGCGGCGGAGCCTCAACGCGTTTGCAATAACGGACACCGAGCTGAAACTCATCGCCGCGCCGGCGATTACAGGGCTGAGCGACATACCTGTGAATGGATAAATAACACCCGCTGCTATCGGAACGCCAACAAGATTGTAAACGAACGCGAAGAACAAGTTCTGCCTTATGTTGCGCATCATGGCGCGGCTGAGCTTGACAGATTTGACAATTCCGCGGAGATCCCCCTTTACAAGAGTGATGCCCGCGCTCTCTATCGCAACATCGGTGCCTGTGCCCATCGCAATGCCGACATGCGCGGCGGCGAGAGCAGGAGCGTCGTTTATGCCATCTCCAGCCATGGCAACGATGCGCCCCTCTTCCCGAAGTTCCTTTATACGCTCGTGCTTGTGCCGAGGCTCGACACCCGCCTCTACCTGATCAATGCCCAGCTTTGCCGCGACGAAGTTGGCGGTCCGCTCGTTGTCTCCCGTCAGCATTATGACTTTCAAACCCAGACGATGAAGTTCCCCGATCGCCTCGGATGCGGATTGCTTGATGGGATCTGATACCGCAAGCACTCCTGCCGCTTTGCCGTCTATGGCGGCGAACATGGCGCTCTTGCCCTCGGATTGCAACCCGGCTGCCTGAACCGAAAGCTCATCCAAACCTGACACGCCGATACCTTTAAGGAAGGCAAATTTGCCGACCGCCACTCGCCTGCCGGCAAAAACACCAGCTACTCCCCCACCGGTGAATGACTCGAAGTCAGACACTGCCTCCAACTCCAGTCCCCGCTCTTTGGCTCCGGCAACAATCGGAGCCGCAAGAGGGTGTTCGCTGTTCTGCTCGACAGATGCGGCGGCGATCAGCACGCCGCTTTCGTCATTGCCGCCGGCTGGAATCACACTTTCAAGAACAGGCATACCAGCGGTGAGTGTCCCTGTTTTGTCCACTACGAGCGTGTCCACCTTCTCCATTGTCTCGATTGCCTCGGCGTTGCGTATCAGTACGCCCTCTTGCGCCCCTCGCCCAATGCCGACCATTACAGACACAGGAGTTGCCAGCCCGAGCGCACAGGGACACGCTATTATCAGTACTGACACAGAGTTGATCAACGCGTGTGCCAAACGCGGGTCGGGTCCGGCAAGGAACCAGACGATGAACGTAACGACCGCGACAGCCAGAACGGCAGGAACAAAATAGCCCGCCACTTTGTCCGCCAGTGCCTGAATCGGCGCGCGGCTGCGCTGCGCATCAGCAACCATCTGAACAATGCGCGCGAGTACGGTATCGCCGCCAACCCGCTCCGCCCTCATTAGGAAGCTCCCCGTTGTGTTGAGGGTTCCACCAGTTACAGCATCTCCTGCCGTCTTATCCACTGGAATCGGCTCCCCTGTTATCATTGATTCGTCAACCGCCGCCCCGCCCTCAAGCAGAACACCGTCGACAGGGATTTTGCCGCCCGGTCTCACACGCAGAACCGCCCCCACGACGACCGTGTCCAGAGGCACATCCCGTTCCTCGCCATCCTCGACAATTCGCGCAGTCTCCGGCGCCAGGTCGAGAAGCGAACGAATGGCGCTGCCGGTCTTGGCGCGTGCCCGCAGTTCGAGCACCTGCCCCATAAGCACAAGGACGATGATCATAGCCGCCGATTCGAAATATATTGCGGGTTTTCCACCTTCGGGCGCGACCGGAAAAACATCAGGCGCCAGCATTGCCACAACACTGTATGTATAAGCCGCGCCAACGCCGATGGAAATCAGCGTAAACATGTTAAAGCGCCCTGTGATTATAGAGCGCCATCCACGTTTGAAAAACGGCCAGCCGGCCACAAGAACAACCGGCGTCGATAGTATAAACTGAATCCAACGCGATAAGTCGCTCATTGCGAAGCTGTGATGGTCGACCGAAGGCACCATGTGCGACATCGCCAAGACAAAAACGGGGATGGTCAGGACGAGCCCGAGCCAGAACCTCCGCGTCATGTCAACGAGTTCGGGATTCTTTCCGTCATCGGCAGAAACCGTCTGCGGCTCCAGCGCCATCCCGCATTCAGGGCAGTCGCCCGGTGCTTCCTGCAGCACCTCCGGATGCATAGGGCATGTATACGGTCCGCTTCCTGCCACAGGCGCGGGGCGCGGCCTACCACCCGTGTAGGATTCCGGGGCGGTGTCAAACTTCTCCTTGCAGTGTTTTGAACAAAAATAATATTCCTCGCCGTTGTGGCTACTGTGGCCGGCAGCTTTTTCGGGCTCCACCCTCATACCGCACACTGGATCGCGGACTTCGTTTTCTTTATTCAT
>CAYOPG010000002.1:0-11955 GCA_964405775.1 uncultured Lentisphaerales bacterium | reverse complement strand
CAAGGCTTCGATTATATGCTATAGTTGGAGACCCATATAGCAAAACAGCAAGGAAGTTGAAATGAGAGGAGAACACGCCGGTTCTGAAAACCCGGCACAGCGCGTAACAAACCAGAACCTTCAGGCCACGCCGGAAGCGTCCTGGCTCCTTTGGCTTGATGGCGAGCATGGCGCCGCGTTAAACATGGCGTTGGACCAAGCACTGCTTGACAGCGCCGCAATGCTGTCCGCCCCGGTTCTCCGCATTTACCGCTGGGAACGTCCTGCCGTCTCTTTCGGGCGCTCCCAACTCAAGCCTTCCGACCTCCCTGCCGACCACGAATGCGTCCGTCGGCCAACAGGCGGAGGAGTCGTGTGGCACGGTGATGACCTGACATACTCCCTTATCCTGCCGGCGGAACATGCCATCGCGAAAATGGAAATACACGAAAGCTATCGTCTGATACACTCCGTCATAGGTAATGAACTCGGCAAGGAATTTCATCTCCAGGACAAACGATCCAAAGGGGTCGATTTGCGCTGTATGCGGTGCTTCGAATCGCCTGCACGCCATGACATCCTGGGGGCAGATGGCTCAAAATACGCAGGCGCGGCGCAATACCGTGGCAGAGTGGGCACCCTGACACAAGGCAGCGTCCGGCTGGAAGCAACTGGGGGCGATTGGGAGCGCCTTCGCGATACAATAATACGCTCATTCGCAACGTTTTCCCCCTCTGGTTACACTGTCTGGAGGCCACCCGAAGAGATCTTTTCTCGCGCCCAAGCTCTTGTCGACAACCAATTTGCTACAGAAGCCTGGAATAACAAAGGAACTTCTGCTACACCCAGCGACCAGAAAAACACACGCCACAAATCACCAGACTGGCTAAGGGTCAAGTCCAGCGCCGGCAGCCGTAAACATGTAACAGACATTCTTTCCGATCTCCATCTCAACACCGTCTGCGCCAGCGCGCATTGTCCAAACTTGGGGAAATGCTTCTCCGATGGCACGGCCACCTTCCTGATCCTCGGAAACACATGCACGCGCAACTGCCGCTTCTGCGCCGTTGGTACCGGTGGACATCCAGCTCCCCCCGACCCCGACGAGGCCGAGCGGCTCGCTGAGGCGGTACACAGACTGAAGCTCTCATTCGTTGTGGTGACCAGCGTCACGCGCGACGATCTCCCCGACGGCGGAGCTGGAGCTTTTCGAGATGCAATATTGGCGATTCGACGAAAATGCCCCGGCGCCGGGGTCGAGGTGCTGACTCCCGACTTCGGCGGACACAAGGAACCACTAATGACGGTTCTTGACGCGCGCCCTGAAGTGTTTAACCACAATATAGAAACTGTCCGCCGCCTCTCATCCGCCATCCGCAGCACGGCGACATACGACCGCTCGCTTGGCGTACTCGCAAACGCCGTAAGGCTTGGACGCGGCATACCCGTAAAATCGGGAATGATGCTAGGACTCGGGGAAGAGGACGAGGAGGTGCGCGAAGTTTTCGCCGACCTCAGAGCGGCCGGAGTGTCTTTGCTGACAATTGGTCAATATCTCCCGCCAACAAACGATCACCAGCCACTTGTAAGGCATCTCACCCCGGAGGAGTTCGAAGCCTGGCGGGAGGAAGCTCTCTCTTTCGGGTTCGTGGACGTCATGAGCGGACCGCTTGTGCGCAGCAGCTACCACGCCCGCGAACTTGCCGACCGCGCGAAAGTCAGCGGCGGACGGAACCAAACGAACTCCTAGCCGCGCAGAGCGTAATCGCAGCGGCGGAAACCACGTTAAGAGAGTTTTTAGAGCCGTTCGACCGTATGGCGAGGACGGCGTCGGAAAGTGACACAACTTCTGGATCGAGTCCGAACCTCTCGTTGCCAAGTAGAATCGCGGAAGGAAACTCATACTTAAACTCGGTAACGTCTTGTGCATTTTCCGCGGTCTCAAGGGCATAGACAGCACGCCCTTGAGAATGCAATTCTGCGATTGCATCGCGTACATCCGTGAAGGTACGCCATGGAACCAGCAGCTCCGAGCCCATCGCCGACTTTGCCACGTGGGGATGATCCGGCGTGGCAGTGTATCCACATAGCCACACCTCTTGCGCGCCGAAGAATTCTGCGGTGCGGAATATGCCGCCGATGTTCATAGCGGAGCGCAGGTTGTCCGCCACGATCGTGAGCGGGAATGTGTCGGCAACAGCGGCGGTGGAGTCTGTGGAGATGAGCTGCATATCCGCGTCGGTCACGCGCTGACGCGTTGCGACGCGTTCTACTGGAACGATGGCGCAGAGCAGCTGCTTGTCATCCATGCCTTCTTGCAGGATGCGCGCGAGTTTTTGCAGACGCTCCACACCCGACTCCGCGAAGTGTCTGTGAGCCTCGCGTATTCTCGCGGCCCTTGCGGGTGAACCCTCCGGCAGCTCGGCGATTGCGCGCAGGAGGCGGAGGGCGGTTTTCCATTTGCCCAGAGCGGGGGTGTCCGGTCTTTCAGGCGATGCCACGGCAGTTTACCCTATGGCGTCGCCCGGTTTGGCTTCTCCTGCAGGGACGAGTACGCAGAGCTGCGAGTGGTCGGCTCCACCGGCGGAGAGCACCATGCCTTCCGAGACGCCGAAGCGCATCTTGCGCGGTTTGAGGTTGGCGATGATTACTATCTGTTTGCCGTTGAGTACAGCCGGGTCTGGATATGATGTGCGTATGCCGGAGAATATGTTGCGCTTGCCGAGTGAGCCGAGGTCGAGCGACAGCTGTATCAGTTTGTCGGAACCTTCGACGGTTGTGGCTTTTTCCACGAGAGCGACGCGGAGGTCGATGGCGGCGAACTGTTCGATTCCGACTTCCGGCTTGAGCGGCTCGGCTGCAGCCTGAGCGTTCGGAGCGGACACCTTCGATGCTTCGACCATTGCCTCGACTTTTTCGGGCAAGACGCGTACTGCAAGATATTCGTAATTGGAAATTTCGCGGTTTTCCAGATCGGTATCGAGCGACTTCCAAGTGTAAGCTTCCTCGCCAAACAATGCGGCGACTTTCTCAGAGTACCGCGGAAGTACTGGTGTCAGGTATATGGTGAGAAGCCGGAACATGTTGAGAATCGATGTCAGAACCTTGCGTGTTGCCTCGGGGTCGGTCTTGATGGTTTTCCAGGGCTCCTGACGGTCGAAGTATTCGTTCGCAAGATCCGCAAGTCGGCAAACTTCGACAGGAACCTGCGAAAAGCGGCGGGTCTCGTAATGACCGGCAATCGTTTCCGCAAGAGAGCGAAATTCGGCTATGATAGCACGGCCTTCATCGTCCATGACTCCCATTTTGTTATCAAGTTTCTTATTGATCATCTGGGCGCCGCGCGACGCCAGGTTCGTGATTTTGCCCACGAGGTCGCTGTTTACGCGCTGGATGAAATCATCGAAACTAAGGTCGACGTCGTCCGTCGTGTTGTTGATCTTGCACGCGTAGTAATAGCGAAGAGACCCGGGATCGAGATTTTCGAGATACGTGCGGGCGTTGATAAACGTGCCGCGCGATTTGCTCATCTTCTCGCCGTTGACGGTTAGGAATCCATGCACGAATACCTGAGATGGGCCTTTGTAGTCGGATGCGTGGAGCAATGCCGGCCAAAATAGGCAGTGGAAGCGGACGATATCCTTTCCGATGAAATGGTATAGTTCCGCATCTTTATTGTTCCACCATTGTTCGAAGTCTTGTCCGTTCTTTTTGCACCAGTTGAGCAGGGATGCCATGTATCCAACGGGGGCATCGAGCCAGACGTAGAAAAACTTGCCTGGGTGGTCGGGGATCTCGAAGCCGAAATACGGGGCGTCGCGAGATATGTCCCAGGGAAGAAGCTTGGAATCTTCCCCGAACCATTCGAGCAGTTTGTTGGCTACGTCCGACGCCACGTGCGATTTCAGCCAGTTGGCGAGGAAGTCGCGGAACATCTCCAAATTGAAAAAAATGTGCTCGCTGTTGCGGATCTCGGGTTTGCCCGTGTTGCAAATGGCGCAATGCGCGTCTTCCATGTCTGCCGGCGAGTATGTATTGCTGCATTTCTCGCAGGAGTCGCCGTATTGGTCTTTGGCGCCGCATTTCGGGCACGTGCCACGGACAAAACGATCCGGCAGGAACATCTTGTCATTGGGGCAGTAGAGCTGCGGGACATCCTTGTAGAAAAGAGCATTGTTTTTCTTGAGGCGGTTGAAAATGGTTGTGCAGAAATCGAGGTTTTCGGGGGAATTGGTTGTGTAGTAGTTATCGAACTCGATTTCGAAATCTGCGAAGTCCTTGACATGGCGCTTGTAGCTCTCGGCGATCAGCTCCTCTGGGGTAATCCCCTCCTTTCGCGCACGTATCATGATAGGTGTGCCGTGCGTGTCGTCTGCGCACACGTAAACGCATTCGTGACCGCGCATCTTCTGGAATCGTACCCAAAAATCTGTTTGCAGGTACTCTACGAGATGCCCTATGTGTATGTCCCCGTTTGCGTACGGCAGGGCTGATGTCACTACTATGCGGCGTTTTTGCATTTATATAATATTCCTTGGTCTTGTGCGAGCGTGAAGTCTAGCACAAAGATGAGGCTACGGACAAGGAATTGTAGTTATTCCTTGCGACAAGATGCGGCAATAAGGTAAGATTGGATATGAAATTTTGCCTGCCCGCCAGACGTCTCAAACACTGGTGTTCAAGCATATGAAAACGACTTAACAACCGTATACTGGAGAGGACTGTACATGCATTCGTTCAAAATCGGCGTCATCGTGGATTCGTTCAGGCTTGGCTTGCGCAAGGGATTGCAGGCCGCTAAGGAAGTGGGGGCAGAGGGTGTTCAGTTCTATGCGAACTCAACAGAAATCAAACCCGAGACGCTTGACGCCGCCGCCAGACGCGAGCTCAAAACGCATATCTTGGATCTGGGACTGGAAATTTCCGCAATCTGCGGCGACATAGGGCATTTTATGGATACCGGCAGAAACCCCGACCATATCCGCCGCTCTAAGCTCATTGTGGATCTGGCCGTTGATATGGAGACAAAAGTAGTCACCACGCATATAGGTTCGGTCCCCAAAGACAAGTCTAGTCCTCTGTACGCCGTTCTGCAAGACGCCTGCCGCCAGCTAGGCTCCTACGCCGCGGAAAAGGACGTGATGTTCGCAATCGAAACAGGGCCTGAGACTGCCGTTGCATTGCGGGAATTTCTGGATTCACTCGGTGTTGGCGGAATAGGCGTTAATCTTGACCCCGCGAACCTGATTATGGTGACGAAAGACGATCCTGTGGCGGCAGTCAAAACACTAGCGCCGTACATAGTCCACACGCATGCGAAGGACGGGCGGAATCTGAAAGACTGCGATCCCGCCAAGGTTTACGCGGCGTTCACGGATGGGAACTACCCCGACCTCGAGAAGGCGTTGGGTGGCGCCCCCTTCGTTGAGCTCCCGCTCGGAACGGGCGATGTGCAGTGGAAACCTTACCTCGACGCGCTTACCGCAATAGGCTACAAGGGATACCTCACAATCGAGCGCGAAGAGGGTGATAACCGATACGAAGACATAGCTGCTGGTGTAAAGTTTCTTGAGGCTAATATTAAGTAATAAACAACACAAAAAGAAAGCATAGAAAATGAAAATTGGTGTCAGTTCCTACAGTTTTTCACGTCTCGTATCCTCCGGCGCAATGACACAGCTCGAAGTCGTCTCGAAAACAAAGGAGATGGGTTTCGAATTCATCGAGTTCTCAGGTCTCGCCAATCCCGAGGGCGTGTCTAAGGAGGATTTTGCCGTACAGGTACGAGAAAAATGCAAGGAGGTCGGGCTCGAGATCCGCAACTTCACGATCGGCGCCAACTTTCTTAAAGGACCCGGAGATGCGTGGAAGGATGAGGTCGAGCGCCTTCGCGGAGAGCTTAACATCGCCAAAATACTTGGTTGCTCCGGCATGAGGCACGATGCCACTGGCGGCTTTCCCGCCGAGCACGTCGGCCCGCGGGGGTTCGACGACGCACTGCCGATCCTTATAAAGGGCTGCCGCGCGGTAACAGAAATCGCCGCCGATCTGGGGATCAGGACGATGGTCGAGAACCACGGATTTTTCTGTCAGGATAGCGAGCGAGTGGAGAAACTGGCCAACGGCGTAGCCCACCAGAATTTCGGACTCCTGGTTGACATGGGCAACTTCCTATGCGCGGACGAGGATCCTGCCGTCGCCGTGGGGCGCGTGGCTCCGTACGCATTCCACGTGCATGCCAAAGACTTCCATGTAAAATGCGGCAGCAGCCCAAATCCCGGCAGGGGCTGGTTCTGCTCCCGCGCCGGCAATTATCTGCGCGGCACGATCATAGGGCACGGCGAAGTGCCGGTTCAGACTTGCATTGCGATAATGAAACGCAAGGGCTACGACAAAGGACTCTCAATCGAGTTCGAAGGCATGGAGCCCGTGATTGAAGGTATCACAATCGGCCTCGAGAACCTGCGCAGGTACGAGGCGAACGCCTAGACAAGCACGATGATCTACTCCGCAGATTATATTCTTACGCAAAACGCCGCCCGCGAATGCCTGCGCGGCGGCGCCATAGCCGTCGAAGGCGGCAGAATAGCCGATATTGGACATATCGACGAAGTCCGGTCGAAAAGGCCGGACTCTGAAGTATTCGATCTTGGCGAGGCGGTGATTATGCCGGGGCTGATCAATGGACACACCCACATTCCAATGAGCGCGCTTCGCGGATATTCCGATGACAAAGCGCTCATGGATTGGCTGCATAAGGATATTTTCCCGGTCGAGGCACGTCTGACTCGCGACATCATACGCGCGGCATCCCTGTTTTCATGCGCAGAACTTATACGCACAGGATGCACGGCGTTTTACGACATGTACATGATGGAAGACGCCGTGGCGGAGGCGGTTTCAGAGGCCGGGTTGCGCGCTGTGCTCGGGGAATCGATAACAATGTTTTTCCCGGGACTCGCTGGAGCGACCGAAAAGGAGCTCTTCGAACGTGTTCGAGGATATGCGCAAACCTGGAGAAATGAGCCGCTGATCACGGGCGCGGTGGCTCCTCATGCGGTTTACACAACTTCTCCGGGGTTGTTGGAGCGCTGCCGCGATCTTGCAGATGAGACTGGTTTCCTTTTTGCAATGCACATGTCGGAGACAGAGGGAGAGACGCAGGGGTGCCTAAAGAAGAACGGCATGCGCCCCTTGGCCTACTGCAATTCGCTGGGAATACTGCGTAGTGATACAACTCTATTCCACATGGTGGACGTCGATGACGGGGACCTTCGCATTACTTCCGAATGCGGTTGCTCCGTGGTACATAACCCTGCCTCAAACATGAAGCTGGCGTCCGGAGTCGCTCCTATTTCCAAAATGACAGAGTTAGGAATACATGTGGCGCTCGGAACCGACGGCCCGGCCTCCAACAACGCGCAGAACATGGTGCGCGAGATGTACCTCGCATCCCTGCTGCAGAAGGTCGACAACCTCGACCCACTCGAAGCGCCTGCCTCGGCGATCCTCGACATGGCGACTCTCGGAGGCGCGGAGGCGTTGCACAATCCTGATATAGGATCGCTCGAAAAAGGCAAGCTCGCCGATTTCATCGCGCTGGATCTGACGTCCCCAAATATGCAACCGGTGCACAACATAGTTTCAAACATTGTTTATTCCGCAACCGGGCTTGAAAACCGCTTAACCGTCGTGAACGGCCGAATTCTGTATAAAGACGGTGAATTCAAAACACTCGACTACCCCGCTCTGAGAGCCAAAATCCGTTCGATTCGAGACTGGGTGCACCAGTAACAGGCAGATTTCACATGAAAAGAAAAGTCCAACTCACAATTATCGGAGCAGGAAGCGCTGGTCTGTCCGCCGCACGGGCAGCAAAGAAAAACGGTTTGGATTTCATCCTGGTCGACAAAGGACCGCTCGGCACAACGTGCGCACGAGTTGGTTGCATGCCTTCAAAGGCGCTCATCAATATCGCCAACTCGTTCAATGCTAGAAAGACGTTTGCCGAAAAGGGTATATCCGGTGCCGAACTGCTCACCTGCGACATCCCCGCCGTGATGCGCCACGTCCGCAAACTGCGCGACCGTTTCACCGAAGGCATGGTGGCCGCAACGAAAGAACTCGCCGGGGAAAGACTAATAATCGGCAGAGCTAAAATATTAGGACGAAACATAGTAGAGGTCGGCGATGACATTTTTGAAACCGAAAAGGTTATAATCGCCACTGGGGCAACGCCAAAATACCCGTCGAGCTGGCGTGAGAACTTCAGCGACCGAATATTGACAAGCGAGAATTTCTTCGAACAGGAGGATTTACCTAAACGGATCGCCGTTATCGGGCTTGGTACAATAGGCCTCGAAATCGGGCAGGCGCTAAGCCGTCTGGGTTTGGAGGTAACCGGATTCGGATCAGGGCAGTTCATAGGTGGAATTTCAGACCCTGAAGTCAACTCTTCAATGTGCTCTATTGTTAAATCGGAGTTTCCAATACATCTGGGATCACACGCGGAAATCGAAAGCGAAGGAGAAGCGCTACGCGTAAGTTCCGATGGATTTTCCGTTGTTGTCGACAAGGTGATTGTCGCCGCTGGCGTAACGCCAAATCTTGATGGCCTTGGAATGGAAAACTTGGGAGTGGAGCCAGAAGAGAACGGGATTCCTGAATTCAATGGGCGTTCAATGCAGATCGGCGACCTGCCTGTTTTCATTGCAGGCGATGCAGATGGCTATCTTCAGATTCTTCACGAGGCTCTTGATGAAGGGTTTATCGCAGGATCAAACGCTGCGGGTGCTGCGCCAGAGCAGTTCTGCCGTCGGACCCCGCTTCATATCACCTTCACAGATCCGGAAATCTTCTCGGCTGGTAGAAAGGTCGGGGAACTTAAGAACTTAGACTACGTTGTAGGCTCTGTGGACTTCTCCAATCAGGCGCGTGCCCTCATCGAGGGCTCGAACCGCGGGATCCTGCGCATTTATGTCGAACGCGCCACGGGAATACTCGTAGGTGCCGAAGGCGCATGTCCGGCTGGGGAGCATTTCGCACACCAGCTCGCCTGGTCAATCCAACACGATGCGAAGGTGTCGGATCTGCTTCAATGCCCGTTTTACCATCCCGTTCTGGAAGAGGCGCTCCGTGCCGCTCTAAAAGACGCAGCTAAACAGCTGCCGGAAAAAATCCGCATGCCAGAACTTTCGCTATGTCAAAGCTCCCCGGAAAGCCCGATCAGCTGAGGCAAGCTCTATTCGACGATCAGGTATTAGCGCCCTGTCTTTAAAGTCACGCTATTCTGCTTGGCATTTCGGCCCTGTCGCCTGACGACACGGAAAAGGCGGTCGGCCTTTTCGCCGGCCTTAACGGTTGTTGTAAATTCCGGTGTTTGGAAGTCATAGAGCTTAACGCCCGGGAGCTCGCTAACAAAATCCACGTGGCCGTAGAAAGTGCGCCGCACTTCCACTTCTATCGGCTTTGAAGTGTAATTGCGGATGCGCTGCGTATAAACGGCGTTGTCGTTCCAACCTGCGACAGAACTGCGGACGTCGATCTCGACATCCCCGTCGCCCACTTTACGGAAAATGCCAGCTCCATCAATGTGCATCCAGATTTCGTCACGGTAGGCGCGCAACTTTATCAGCTCGAAAATCACTTCGGGGTCTTCGCCTAAATTGACCTCTATTTTGTCGCCTATCGGTATGTACTTCGTGCTCTCCTGCGCCAGATAGGAAAGTCCACTGCGTCCGTTTTCGCGGAACACCCGGATCACGCCGTCTGGCATCGGTGAAGCGCCTAGTTTAGACTTTTCATCATTCGTCAGCACGTATAACCGAACAAGCCTGTCGCCGTACAGGGCGGGTCTGTAGCGGTACTGCACTTTGAAGGGGACTTCGTCCACATCGGTGAAATTCATACGCTTTGACCACCCGTTGGGGATCGTCTCCGTGCCCGGAATGCTGAATATAAAATATTCCGACAACCCTTCTTTCACGATCTCCTTGGCTTGTTCGGCCTGTTTCTCTCCCTCTTCAGATCCTAGCACACCAATTCTCTCCGCGCGTCTGCGAGAGTCCATGTCGTACTTAACGACGGCACTCTTAACGACGGCACTTCGCAATTTATTCATTCGGTTATAGCCATCCGCTGGAAGCTCTACGGGCTGGGCTAGCTCGGCTATTTTTTCGACAAGGTTGATCGTGCCGACTACTAGACGGACTTGAGCGTCTTCGTAGTCTTCGCCGCTGTTGTTCGTGACGCGCACGTAGCCCTCGAACTTCATGTCCGTCTCGTCCGCTCCGCTCGTAAACACATAGTCGGCGCTCCACGAGATGCCGCTCGTGAAGTACGATATCTCGACCTCAGCCTCGAGATCGCCATCGCTCACGACATTCCAGTAGAGCATCTGAGGCTTGTCGTGGGGGAACGTGGTGTCTAGCAGCGAGAGTTTGTCGGCTTCCGTCAGGAACTTTAGCTCGACGGATGACGGGTCTATGAGCGTGTTCGCCCATGAGAACTGAAGTCCGTTGACGCCTGTCTTGAACGCAAGCCTGCGCGTTTCGCGAACAAGTGTCAGATCCTCGCTGTTGTAGATCGTAAGCTGCACAGTGTCGCGAGCCGGCACCGTGGAGAGATCCACGTTGCGCGCCGGAGCCATAAGCGCCCCTGCCGCCAACATCATTACAAGTGTTATGATCCTAAGACTCGTCTTCATATATCATCCTGCGATACCCATGGATTTATGGCTTGCCATTTACAAGCGTCACATTGTTCTGCTTGGCGTTTCGACCCTGGCGCGTGACGACACGGAAAAGGCGGTCGGCCTTTTCGCCGGCCTTAACGGTTGTTGTAAATTCCGGTGTTTGGAAGTCATAGAGCTTAACGCCCGGGAGCTCGCTAACAAAATCCACGTGGCCGTAGAAAGTGCGCCGCACTTCCACTTCTATCGGCTTTGAAGTGTAATTGCGGATGCGCTGCGTATAAACGGCGTTGTCGTTCCAACCTGCGACAGAACTGCGGACGTCGATCTCGACATCCCCGTCGCCCACTTTACGGAAAATGCCAGCTCCATCAATGTGCATCCAGATTTCGTCACGGTAGGCGCGCAACTTTATCAGCTCGAAAATCACTTCGGGGTCTTCGCCTAAATTGACCTCTATTTTGTCGCCTATCGGTATGTACTTCGTGCTCTCCTGCGCCAGATAGGAAAGTCCACTGCGTCCGTTTTCGCGGAACACCCGGATCACGCCGTCTGGCATCGGTGAAGCGCCTAGTTTAGACTTTTCATCATTCGTCAGCACGTATAACCGAACAAGCCTGTCGCCGTACAGGGCGGGTCTGTAGCGGTACTGCACTTTGAAGGGGACTTCGTCCACATCGGTGAAATTCATACGCTTTGACCACCCGTTGGGGATCGTCTCCGTGCCCGGAATGCTGAATATAAAATATTCCGACAACCCTTCTTTCACGATCTCCTTGGCTTCCGCCACCGCGTCCAGAGCCATCATAGGCATGGCTGCGGCCTCAGCCCGCCTCCCTGAAAGCACCAATTCCTCGGCCTTGCCAATTGCCTGGCGCATAAAGGCTCCGCGTGGAGATACCCCGGAAGGCGGCCCAGCCTGAGCTAGCTCGGCTATTTTTTCGACAAGGTTGATCGTGCCGACTACTAGACGGACTTGAGCGTCTTCGTAGTCTTCGCCGCTGTTGTTCGTGACGCGCACGTAGCCCTCGAACTTCATGTCCGTCTCGTCCGCTCCGCTCGTAAACACATAGTCGGCGCTCCACGAGATGCCGCTCGTGAAGTACGATATCTCGACCTCAGCCTCGAGATCGCCATCGCTCACGACATTCCAGTAGAGCATCTGAGGCTTGTCGTGGGGGAACGTGGTGTCTAGCAGCGAGAGTTTGTCGGCTTCCGTCAGGAACTTTAGCTCGACGGACGACGGGTCTATGAGCGTGTTTGCCCATGAGAACTGAAGCCCGTTG
>CAYOPG010000001.1:3554-74449 GCA_964405775.1 uncultured Lentisphaerales bacterium | reverse complement strand
GAAGTGGTGGCGCGTCCTCATTTTGCCCAAGTCCTTGTCAAGAAAGGCTATGCGCGAAGCATCCCGGATGCTTTCAGGCGCTTCCTTGTTCGCGGAGCGCCGGCGTATGCCGAGCGGGAGAGAATGAAGCCCGATGAGGCTTTGCGTATTATCCGCGAAGCGGGCGGGGTTTCGGCGCTTGCGCACCCTGGGCTTTGCGCAATGGGCGTAAAAGAGCTCCATGATTTTGTTGGAGAACTGACAGAGATGGGCCTGGGGGGGATTGAAGTTTTCTACCCCGGACATGGTGATCAGCAGCGCGCGCAGTATCTTGAATACGCAGCCGAATTTGGGCTTTTTGCGACAGGAGGCACGGATTTTCATGGAGCCACGCGGCAAGATATAAAGCTAGGTACCGGTTACGGCTCTTTAAACGTCGGGAATGAACTTTTCGATGCGATTGAAAAGATTTTAGCATCAGGTGTAATTTAGACAATTTTGTAAAATCTTAGGAAACGGGATAAACTTCTTGGAAAAGCAAGAAGCTTTTACAAGCGCTATTATTATAAAATGACGTAATGAAAAGGTTAGGGGCAGGAATCCGACGTTTAGCCATTGTAAAAACAAAATCCTGAAAGGGCAGAACTATGACCACCATATCCTTGAAACTCAAAGCCATCACGGGTATTACTCTTTTGTTTTTTGCCACTATGAGCGCACAAGCCGTCTGGATCGGCGCTACGAACGGAAGTGCATACGCCGATACACGCAACTACACTAACACCGCAAACTGGGCTGGTGGAATCATAGATGATAACTTCACAGGTGTAACCCTTACAGGCGCCACGACGCTTTACTTCACAGGTGATCATGCCACGGGTCCCAACGGCCTCAACACCAGCTATGCGGGGCCCAGGGGACGGGCTGCGCCCTTCCCCTCGTACCCCTTCCCGCAGTTGATGGCTGCTGTGTCTTCTCCGCTGGTCCATTTGATATTGCAATTTCCATCATTATGATCAAGTAGGGTTTGCTCTGTACGAAAACGCCGCATTATGATAAACTCCCTTCTGTTTCAAATAAACGAAAAGAGGGGAGTTTCCGAGATGCCTGTTTACAGATATGAGGCCAAAGAAGGCGTGGCAGGGTGCGCACACTGCCACGCTGGCTTCGAGACTGTACAGTCTATGAGCGACAAGCCGTTGACCAAATGCCCGGAATGCGGAAGCACGGTGGTGAAGACTCCCGTGGCTCCGCAAATCGGCAGATCTGTATCAAGTTTGGACGACCGGGCAAAGCAAGCAGGGTTTACAAAACTAAAACGTCTGGGCAAGGGCGAGTATGAGAAGCAGTACTGATTTATCACAAAATAAAGGAAGCTGAATATGAAGGGAATAGTCCTAGCAGGTGGTTCCGGAACGCGTTTGTATCCGATAACGAGGGCGGTGAGCAAGCAGATGCTGCCGGTGTACGACAAGCCCATGATTTACTACCCTATATCGGTGTTGATGATTGCCGGCATTCGCGACATCCTCATAATCAGCACACCGACCGATTTGCCGATGTTTAAAAATCTGCTTGGCGACGGCTCTTCATTCGGGGTCAAGTTCTCGTACGCCGAGCAGCCGAAACCAGAAGGGCTGGCTCAGGCTTTTTTGATCGGAGCGGATTTCATAGCCGGGGAACCCGTTGCATTGGTGTTGGGGGACAACGTCTTTTTCGGGCATGGGCTGCGCGAAACGGTGCGTGCGGCGGCGGGCACAACCGATGGCGCTTGCGTTTTCGGTTACCGTGTCGGCGATCCGGAGCGCTACGGTGTGGTGGAGTTTGATGAAAACATGAACGTGGTCGGTCTCGAGGAGAAGCCTGCGAAACCCAAGTCGTTTTATGCCGTGCCTGGACTCTATTTTTACGACAGCAATGTGGTCAGCCACGCCAGGGCGCTGAAGCCTTCCGCACGCGGGGAGCTTGAGATCACCGATCTCAACCTCTCTTACATGAAAAAAGGCAAACTTAAAGTCGAGCTCATGGGGCGTGGCATTGCATGGCTCGACACCGGAACGTACGGGTCGTTGCTGGAGGCGTCTAATTTCGTAGAGACTATACAGAACCGCCAAGGCTTGAAAATTGCGTGCCTTGAGGAAATAGCTTTTCGCAGTGGTTTCATAGACAAGGAGAAACTGCTTGACCTCGGCAAAGCCATGAGCAAGAACGAATACGGACGCTATCTCCTTCAGTTGGCTGAAGAGGTCAGACATCCCGGAGACACGGGGTACTGATATGGTTTTTGAGACGTGTGAACTGGGTGGCGCAGTTATTTGCCGCCCTAAAGTCTTCAAGGATAATCGCGGATATTTTAAAGAGCTGAGCCGCCGTGATCTCTATGCTGCGAACGGTGTAGACCGTGAATTCGTGCAAGTAAACATGTCGCTTTCTGCCCGAAACGTATTGCGCGGCTTGCATTACCAGCTAAAGTTTCCTCAGGCGAAGCTGGTATCGGTGGCCTTTGGCGAGATATACGATGTCATAGTGGACTGTCGTCGAAGCTCGCCGACGTTCGGCAAGTGGATAGGTATCGAACTGACTGCGGAGGGGGGAGAAGAGCTGTTCGTTCCGGAGGGGTTTGCTCACGGATTTCATGTAAAAAGCGAGTTCGCCTCTGTGGTTTACCAGTGCAGCGACTACTACCATCCAGGAGATGAATTCGGCCTAAATTGGTCATCTCCTGAGCTGGCGATTGATTGGGATACAATGGATCCTGTAATGTCGGACAAAGATACCGCGCTACCACTGTTTGGTGCGATAAATTCAGCCGACCTTCCTGCGTAATTTGAAAAAGTACCAGAAGAACCTTCTAAAGATATCGTTCACGGTTTTAATCCTTGCGCTGCTTTATGGGCGCATGGATTGGAAGGGCTTCTGGGAGATTGTCAGAAACGTGAATCCGGCGCCGCTCACGGGGTTTTTCGCTATATGTGTGATAAACATGTGGTTAACCTCGATGCGCTGGGGCATGTTGCTGGGAGCGGATGGTCTTGAGGTTCCCACTGCCAAGCTTTTTGCCAGTCATTGGATCGGGTCGTTTTTCAATTTCTTCATGCCTTCGAACATAGGCGGCGATGTGTACCGTGTTGCGGACATTGCAAAGAAGAGCGGTAAGGCAGTGAACGCACTGGCATCGGTTTTCGCCGATCGTGTTTTGGGGTTCATAGCTATGGCGACGTTTGGGTTCATATTTCCGCTTTTCGGACTCGGCAAAGTCCCCATTGAGCACCGGTCTAAGCTTTTGATTCCGCTCGCCGTGTTCTTCTGCTTCATGATTCTTGTGGTTCTCATATGGCAGCGGGGGATTCTGCTTTGGTTCGCTCGTTTTTTACCGGGTAAAATCCGCGGCAAGGTGGAGGACGTCCTTGGGAAGTTTCTAGAGTCCGCGCAGGCGTATGGCAAAAAGCCGATGGTGCTACTCAAGGGCATGATGCTGTCTTTTGTGTCGCAGTTCAACCTGATAGTGGCTGTGTACTGCATCGGCATGTCGTTAGGGCTTGGGATACCTTTCTTTTTGTATTGCGTATTCGTACCGCTTATAGGGTTGTTGGAGGCGGTGCCGAGCACAATCAACGGCATGGGATTCCGCGATGCCGGCTACATAATGTTCTTTACCGCGGCGGGTTTGGCACAACCGGCTCCGTCGGCAGCCGCCATCTCGCTCTTGTACATGATGCTCACACTCTTGTACGCCTCGTTTGGCGGGCTTATATTTCTTCGCAGAATATCGAAAAAGTAGATTAACGAAGAATGTTTTTTGATAAATTCGGCAATTCCGACCAAAGAAAACTTTCGTGGGAGATGCCGCGTGCCCGATTGTTCGCTTACATGCGTATCCCGATGCTTGAGCGTGTCCGAACAGCTCAAAACCATTGTAAATGGCGTTTAAAACGAAAAAGTTTCTCTCGCGCGTACGCTCGAGCGCGCGAGATTTTTGTTTACGAGTGTCGAAAATAATGTTATATTACATTGGTTTGCTAGTGCGGGGGGAAGGGTTCCTTTTTGACTGGCTCACGAAACCAAGGGGTTATATTGAGTATGGGAGATTCACGCTTGGGCGCCAAAGAATACGGCGCTGACACAATTCAGGTACTGGAGGGCATCGAGGCTGTCAGGAAGCGTCCTGCGATGTACATTGGCGACACTGTTGAGAGGGGCTACCACCATTGCGTATATGAGGTGGTGGACAACTCGATTGACGAGGCGATGGCCGGATTCTGCACACATGTTGACATCTCTCTAAACGCAGACGGTTCCTGCACTGTCAAGGACGACGGGCGCGGCATTCCGGTCGAAATGCACAAAACAGAGAAGAAGCCTGCCCTTGAGGTTGTTCTAACTGTTCTTCACGCGGGTGGAAAATTTGGTGGAGGGGGGTACAAGGTTTCCGGCGGGCTGCATGGCGTTGGCGTGTCGTGCGTCAATGCTTTGTCGGAATGGCTTGAGGCTGAAGTCAGGCGTGATGGAAAGATATACAGGATGCGTTTTGTCAGAGGCCACGCCACTGGCCCTCTGCAGGTTGTAGGGGATACCGAGGAGACCGGGACAACCGTTACATTTTCGCTCGACCATGATATCTTCCAGTATCGCGGGTTTAAGTGGGACGTCCTCGCAAAGCGCTTCAAAGAACTTTCGTTTCTAAACCCCGGCGTGGAAATCAGATTCTCGGACGAGACTACCGGCAAGCGCGAGACGTACCGCCATGACGACGGCATAGTAGGCTACATAAATACTATCAACTCCGGACGCTCGCTGATACACGACGATGTCATCTATATGAAAGGCGAGAAAGACGGCATAAGCGTCGAAATCGCCATGCAGTACGTAAGAGAGAAATACGATGAATCGATCTTTTCTTTCGCCAACAACATCAACACAATCGAGGGCGGCACGCATCTCTCAGGCTTCCGTTCAGCGCTCACGCGCGTAGTCAACAACTATGCACGAAACTCGAAATTGTTGAAAGAAAACGAAGACACAATGGATGGCGAAGATATACGTGAGGGCATTACATGCGTCATCAGCGCCAAAATCCCCAACCCTCAGTTTGAAGGGCAGACTAAGACGAAGCTCGGCAACAGCGAAGTCGAGGGCATCGTAAACAATCTGGTGGGAGAAGAACTCAAAACTTATTTCGATGAAAATCCGGCGGTTGCCCGAAAGATAGTTGAGAAGTCGATCGACTCCGCACGCGCCAGAATCGCCGCCCGCAAGGCGCGTGACCTAACGCGGCGCAAGGGAGCGTTGGAGTCCGGCGGCCTGCCCGGCAAGCTTGCAGACTGCTCAAGCCGAGACCCCGCGGTATGCGAGCTCTTCCTCGTGGAAGGCAATTCCGCAGGCGGTTCCGCGAAACAGGGGCGTGACCGCGCGACGCAGGCGATTCTGCCGTTACGAGGCAAGGTCCTGAACGTTGAGAAGTCACGTCTCGAGAAGATGCTCAGCAACGCGGAAATCCGCAGCTTGATAACGGCCATAGGCGCGGGGATCGCGGGCGACTTCGACATCACCAAGGCACGCTATCACAAGGTGGTGATAATGACCGATGCCGATGTTGACGGCGCCCACATCCGTACGTTGCTGTTGACTTTCTTCTACCGACAGATGCGCCCGCTGATAGAGCACGGGTATGTTTATCTCGCTCAGCCTCCTTTGTATCAGATCAAGCGCAAAGGCAAAGAAGAATATGTTGAGAGCGATGCGATGCTAACGGAGAAGCTGCTTTCAATCGGTTGCGATGATTTCATCTTTGTGTTCCCTGACGGCGAGCGCACTATGTCCGGCAAAGAACTTGAGCCTTTGCTCACGGTACTTGCAACGGCAGAATCGCTGTTTTCGCGCCTTGAACGGCAGCACGTGGATGTTGATGCCTTTTTCTCTCTTCGCGACCCAGTGACGGGCGAGTTCCCGCATTTCCGAGTAATTAAGGACGTAGACGGCAACCCCGTCACCAGCTATGTGCTCACATACGACGAGGCGATGAAGATCAAGGAGGAAACAGCCGCTGAACTCGAATGTTCAATCGAGGATCTTGACGACCCTGAGAATCCCGCGTTCACGTGCACAGAGATGCTGACTTCGACTCAGATCCGCCGCCAGATGGACGCTCTCCACGAGGTTTACGGATTCAAGCGTGGAGACTATTTTGGCAAATCAGGTCCGATCGGGACGCTGAAGGATGTGACATCCGGCGCACAGAAGACAGCGTCCGACTCCGAAAAGCAAATGACGTCTCTCGTGGAACTGCTCAACTCAGTGCGTGAACGCGGCCGCAAGGGACTTACCGTTCAGCGTTATAAAGGTCTAGGTGAAATGGATGCCGATCAGCTCTTCGAAACCACTATGGACCATAAGAACAGGAAGATGTTGAAGGTTGTGCTCGAGGACGCTGTGGAGGCTGATAAGATATTCTCAATGCTGATGGGCGACGAAGTTGGACCGCGTCGCAAATTCATCGAAGATCACGCGTTGATGGTAGGCAACCTCGATATCTAACTGATTCGGGAATTTTCAATTTCAGAGAGAAAGATTTCATAATATGGAAGACAATAACGAGATCAAAAAAGAGGAGACTGCCCCTGCCAGCACCGTAGAAGTGGCGATGCAGGACTCGGCGGACAAAGTCGAACCCGGCTTATCGCCAATACGCATTGAAGACGAGATGCAGACCTCTTACATCGACTACTCCATGTCGGTGATCGTAGGTCGTGCGCTGCCAGATGCGCGTGACGGTCTCAAGCCAGTGCACAGGCGTTGCCTGTATACCATGAGCGAACTGAACAACACGCATTCGCAGCCCCACAAGAAATCTGCGCGTGTGGTCGGCGAAGTCATGGGTAAATACCACCCTCACGGCGATGCTTCGATTTACGACACAATCGTACGTCTCGCACAGCCGTTCTCAATGCGTTACACACTTGTCGACGGCCATGGCAACTTCGGCTCGATAGATGGCGACGGTGCCGCGGCGATGCGTTACACGGAAGTGCGCATGGAGCGTCTGGCCGAGGCGATGCTCGAAGATCTTGAAAAAGAGACAGTGGACATGGGGCCAAACTACGACGAGTCGTTGCAGCAGCCTCTCGTGCTGCCCTCTAAGATCCCCAACCTCCTCCTCAACGGCTCCACCGGCATAGCGGTCGGCATGGCGACTAACATGCCGTCGCACAACCTGAACGAAATTTGCTCTGCCATAATACACATGGTCGACAATCCGCAGTGTACTATCGACGAGCTCATGAAGTTCGTGAAAGGGCCGGACTTCCCGACTGCCGGCATTATATGCGGCACACGCCCGATAGAGTCGATGTACAAAACAGGGCGTGGCGCAATGCGCGTGCGCGGCCGTGCCGAAATCGTGGAACACGGTAACGATACGCGGATCTTGATAACCGAACTGCCGTACGGCGTGAACAAGGCGGCCATGATTGAAAACATGGCGAATCTCGTCAAGGACAAGGTAATCGAAGGGATACGGGATATCCGCGACGAATCAAAGGCCGATATCCGTGTCGTGATCGAGCTCAAGCGCGATGCGATGCCTCAGGTGGTCCTAAACCTCCTTTATAAGCACACGCAGCTGCAGACGACATTTGGCGCCATCATGCTGGCACTCGACCATGGACGCCCCAAGGTTATGAACCTGAAGCAGCTCATGCGCTGTTTCATTGACCACCGCATCGAGGTTATTACACGCCGTACGAAGTATGATCTTCGCAAAGCTGAGGAACGCTGCCACATTCTCGAGGGCTTCAGGATCGCCATCGACAACATGGACGAAATCGTCCGGATCATACGCAGTTCTGCGGACGATGTTGAGGCACGCGCGAAGATGACCGCGCAGTTTGGCCTGAGTGATCTCCAATGCACGGCCATCCTCGATATGCGCCTGCGCCAGCTCACCGGTCTCGCTCGCGACAAGGTTGAGGCGGAGTATCAGGCCATCCTGATCCGCATCGCCGACTACAAGGACATACTGGCAAATCCTCAGCGCGTACTCGACATCGTCAAGAACGACTGCGCCGAGCTGAGTGAGAAGTATGGCGATAAACGTCGTACAGAGATAACATTCTCGGAAGGCGAAGTCGATCTCGAAGACATTATACCCAATGAACCCTGCGTCGTAACTCTTAGCAACCGCGGATACATCAAACGCGGCGCGCTGACGGATTTCGAAGAACAGGGCAGGGGTGGTAAAGGCAGAAAAGGCGCCAAGCTCAAGGATGGCGACTTCGTCATAAACCTTTTCACCCCGATGACGCACGACAGGCTGTTGTTCTTCACCTCGCATGGACGTATCTTTACTGAAAAAGCATACAACATTCCCGAGGCCGAACGAACTTCCTTTGGACGTCCGCTTGTAAACCTGCTCATGCTACGCCCCGAAATCACCGATGCTCAGGCGGAGAAAATCAACGGTCAAAACGGCAATGGCACAGGGGAAGGCGATGGCGAGGAAGTCAGCGGAGTTTCGTCCCGTCCTGCGGAGCGCGTGCTTGGCATCATTTCGTTCGATGATTTCGACGAAAACAAATACATCTTCTTCGCCACTGCGAAGGGAGTTGTCAAGAAAACGCGTTTAAGCGAATACCGCAATGTACACAAAGCGGGTATCATAGCGATCAAGATCGACGATGACGATGAACTCGTCGGAGCCGAATTGGTCGAAGATGCTGACGAAGTGATCCTGATTTCTGCCAATGGTCAGACGGTTCGTTTCAGAACTTCGGACGCGCGTGCGATGGGCCGCGCTGCACGTGGCGTCAGGGGCATAAGGCTCGCGGGAGTTACCACGGTTTCGGAAGACGAGTCGGATTCCGCCCCGCATCAGGACGGCGAAACAGTAGAGGTCGCTGCCGACGTTTCAGAAAAGGACGAGCTGCGCGCGCTTGTAAAAGTCGACAACTCTTCTTCATGCCGCATACTTATGCTTGTCGAGAATGGTTATGGAACCTGCTCCAAATTCGACGACTACCCAGTACACCGTCGTGGTGGCAAGGGCGTTAAATCGATCGACACGGGCGACCGTAACGGCAAAGTTGTTTTCGCCGCATCAGTTTGCCGGGCGGATTCAAGCGATGAAGGCGACGACCCTCTGGTGAAAGGCGATTCGATTCTCGTGATAACCGAGCTCGGTCAGACAATTCGCACCAGCGTAGATTCAATTCGTGAAACGCGCCGCGTAGCGAAAGGAGTCAGAGTTGTGAACGTGGCAGAAGGCGACAAAGTAGTCTCGGCCACAGTCATCGCTGCTAAAGACGAAGCCGCTGTCGACCTTCCTGAAGCGGAGCAATCCGCCGACACCGACAATGGTGCGGAGGAAACTGGCGAGGCAGAGTAACCTCGAGAGATCACTCTGGTTCTCTGGCTTTTCTGAGAATCTGCAGGATTAAATTAAAGCCGCTCGGTGCACCTGAGCGGCTTTAATTTCTTTAGTGCGGATTGATAGAATTAATACAGAGGTTCTTCACAAGCAGAAGATTCTGCTCATTCGCTTCTTATAGTTCCCAACTCGGTTTTGTATTGTATCTCGACATCTTTGTCGCCACGTTCCGATGCAAAATGGATGAGGTAGCTGAGCGCGCGTCTCAGCAGCAATACATCCTCTTCGCTGAGATTGTCGGGCTGGCCTCCGCATTTTTTCAACGCCTTTTCCCGGGCGAGCAGAAAAGCAGCCTCCGAAGCCACATTGTCTTTCATGTCACCAATCAGGCTTTGGCCCCGCGTGACTTCCAGACTTATTGATTCTGGGTTGTTTTTGATGCCGTCTTCGAGAATTTTCATCCCGTCCTCCGGCCGTTTCTGCATCTTTGCCATGACGTACCACCCTGTTTCGTAAGCGTCGATGTTATGCGGGTCTGCTTTAATCGCTGCCCATATCCATGGCACTATTTCTACTAGTTCGCTTCCTTCAAGGTGGCGGAGTTCCTGCACGTGGATGCGAGCGTTGAGCCATGCCCAGGGGTCAGGAAAGTTGGAGCTTCCTGATTTGTGCCTCGGTGAATCGGGTTGGTCGAGATGGTGCGTGTGTCCGTCTCCGTTGTGATCTCCTGTATCGTGGTCGTGGCCTTCGCAAAATTTGTCCGTATGATCCGGAAGCGTGTAGCTTATGTCTATGCCGCCGTGATAGTAGCGGTCGCTTACTTTGATGAACGAGTCTCCTAGCAAGGCCCGTGCATCGGAGAAAAGCAGGGAGAACAGATCCTCGCCGGCATACTGCGGCATCTCATCCGCGTATCGTTTCGGCATAGCGAAGGCTATGGCTGCTGCGGAAATGGCGAACGTGCCCGGGATCAGAAACTTTACCTTCATTGTCGCTTTACAGTTTTTTCCGGCGCAGTGCTAGCCAGGCGAGCCAGAGACATGCGGACGAGTAGCAAATAGCGTATGCCAGAGCGAGCCCGCAGACTTGCCACGATATCACGTCCCAGGAGTGCACTAGGCGCTGTCTTAAGTCAAAAAATTCTACATGTGGGCAGATTGCATGCGCTGCACCGATGATCCATTTGGCAGGGGCTCCCTGTGTCGCGATGTAATCTGGAAGGCGCCGCCCGAAAAGGAACATCGTCGACACGACAATAGTTGTGATAGTGATGTTTGCGGAAGACGTGACGAGCAGTGATCCAAGGAGCCCCAGAGCCACAACTATGGCGACAAAACCGCAATGCAGTATGAAAGCCTGCCAGAGAATAAGGGGAAACCATCCGTTGCCGACGATACCGTTCGGGATCGCATAGAGGGTGTAAAAGATGGCGAGAGCCGATATCGCCGTCAGAAGCGCCCCCAGATACTTGCCCAAAAGCGTTGTCCCTCTGCTGACTGGTTTAGCGAGCAGAGGATATATCGTGCGCGATTCGAACTCAGGCGGGTAAAGCCTTGCAGAGGCACCAAGTGCTATTATGAAGGAGAACACCCATATCATCAACATGGCAATCTCGTTCATATAACGGGTTGCGCCAGCTTGGCCAAAAGGGCGGAGCATTGAAAGCGGAGCTATCAATACCAAGCCCAGAACAAGAAGTACGAATAGTTCCTTGCGGCGATAAAGGTCAAGGAACGAGAGCTTTATGAGCGCAATGATTTGACGACAGATCATTAGTCTCCGCCTTTCCAGGTTCCCGAATCGGCATTTTCCTCTGAGAGAACTCGAAGAAAAATACGCTCGAGATTGCGCCCGCCATCACCCGCGATTTCGGACGTCAATCCATCATAGACGCAACGCCCTTCCTTGAGTATGGCGACGCGGTCGCAAATCAATTCCGCTTCAGAAAGTTCGTGCGATGAAAAAAACACCGTTTTACCTCGGCGCTTCAGGCTGAGGATCAAGTCGCGAAAGTGGATTCTCGCCAGCGGGTCAAGACCGGTGAACGGTTCATCGAGTATGAACAAATCGGGGTCATGCAAAAGAGCCTGTGCAATGCCTACACGCTGCAGCATTCCTTTAGAGTAGGTCTTGAGTTGCTTCCCTGCTGCCTTCTCTAGCCCCACGTCCACCAAAAGCTCCTCAGTCCTCTTTTTTATCTCAAGCTTGTTCATTCCGCATAGCCGTCCATAGAAGGTGAGTAGTTCGTCCGCTCTAAGAAACGGATAATAATACGCCGTTTCAGGCATGTACCCGATTCTTTTTCGTGCAATGGCGTTTTGAGGATCCTTGCCAAAGATCGATGCCCGTCCAGAATCAGAAGGTGTTAAACCAAGAAGTATTTTGATCGTGGTTGTCTTTCCTGCGCCATTGGTGCCTAGCAAACCGAAAATCTCACCTTCTGCGACCGTAAGAGACAAATCGTTAACAACTCTTACGCCTCTGAATGATTTTTCGATGTTTACGAGTTCAAGAGGGAACATTCCCAATCCTTTGCTTCCATGTTTATTGATTGCTCCAGTCTACAAAAAACGATCATAAAAAGCAATGCTTCATCCCAAATAGAGCGGGGGAAGGGAAAACATTTCCCTCCCTGAGGGCAATCTATATTCTGCTTGCATTTTAGAGAACAAAAGTACACATTATTGGCAGAATTATGGAGAAATACAAAGACAAGAATCCGCATAACAGCCGCAAATGGAACATACTTAAGTTTCTTTTTGTGTTTGTGATAGTTTTGTGGTTTTCTGGAGTTATTGGCTCTTTAACACGTTTCACAATCGTAAGACTCGTGCCGAAAGAGTCGTCTAAGTTCCGTCTGACGTATGTCGGCAAAGAGGAAATCCCGGCGCTTAAGATGGGAGCAGAGGTTGCAATCAGTCGCGAGCGACTAGAGATGTTGACGCACGAGCTTTTTGGGTGGAAGGCGTGGTTGCTTCCACCGGGGCTTATCCCGAATCAGTACGCCGTGTCTGGGTCTGCAATGATACGGATGGATGATAATGCTGAGTTGGTGGAGTTGCCGTTTGTGGTACGCATAGTCCCTGGACTCTCTGCGCCTTCGCTTGATGTTCGCTTGCCGGCGGACTATGTGAATGAAGCTCTTGATTATGAGGGATCATTTACTAACAAGCAGAAGAGACGTGGGTACTTTCTAGGTCATTACGATGAAGAGCTTTGGGTGTGGTTCGATGGCGGGCAGTTAGAATCCAGCTTGACGGAGAGGGAATTGCGCAAGCCAATAACATTCCGCCGCATAGAAGGATACGCGACGGGGCGAGTGCAGTTCAGGGTGAAGGACTCTTTCGGGAGAAAAACTGTTTCCGCTAAAATCCGCCGGATGGACATACGCTGCGATTTGGATTTCAAAAGATACACTGACGGAGTGTCGATGACATATAAGATCACGATTCCTAAGCTTGATGCAAACGTTGACAATCTTGCACCTATGTTTGAGCGGCGTCCGGTGGAGTTGTTGCGCAGCGCCTTGGAGCGTTCTATGTCACGTCAGAAGAGGCTCGACAAAATGGCTAGGCGGCGTTTTCACCCAGGCATCCCGTTGGACATGGATATAAGGCTTGAGATACTCCGTTCAGACGAGGATCCAAGCCTGAAATAGGATCAGAGCCCAGATACGTAATCAGCACTCTGACCCGGAGTGTCGATGTTGGTTTTGCTAACAACTTACATTCTTGTTGGTTTAAAGACAATTGTTTCGTAGTTTCAATGTTGCCCCTTTCTATGACACGAACTAGATGCGAGGCGTGAACGTTTATAGATATGAGTTCAGTAAATACCAACAGCAACAACGACTATATGAAAATACAATTAAAACTCATAACCCCGCTTATGCTTGCATTTCCGCTTTGCGGGATTGCTTCAACCAACGAGGTGCACGATCTGGGAACCATTTATGTGGAGGCCTCTCCAATATCAAAATACCATGTGGACGAAGTGTCATCCTCAACTTATTTCAATGTTCCGCCGACGGAATTTCCGGTAAGCGTTGATGTTATCACGACCGACTTCATTAGGGAGCAAAATCCTGTTGATCTGCATGAATTATTGTTTTTTCAGCCAGGGTTGTCTGGTGGCGGGAAGTCAATGATGGATCGCACTTCCGGACAGTACTCCATACGCGGCATGGCCGGCTCCACTCCTTCGCTTGATGGGACGCTTCCAATGACAGGATCCATGGGTATGTTTTTGGATCCCGGCATGTTGGAGCGCGTCGAAATCTCTAAGGGGCCAATCGGGGCGGTTCAAGGCGGGCAGACTTCCACATTGGGGCCTTATGGCGCCGGTGGCGCAATAAGCCTTGTTCAGAAGCAACCTAGACTTGGGGAAGAGTTTACTGATGTTGACATCAGGACCTCTGTTGGGAGCGAGTCACAGCAATATCGGATGAACGCAGATGTACACGCGTCTGGTTCAGAATCGCTAGGAGTTCGGATTCCTCTTGGAATCAGTCTTTCAAAACCGTTTTGGCTGCCTTCGGGACACGACTGGGCACATACCGTCTTTGCAGCTCCATCGCTATACTGGGAGCCCTCGGACGATCTGCGCATAAGCCTTAGCTCCACGCTCCAGTTTACCGATGCGCCAGGATATCAAGGGGTGCCGTCGTTTCGAGGCAAACCGCTGCCGCCTTACAATTGGGACAGCTATGTTGCTGGAGACCATGATCTACGTGACGAGTACACAGGCTATAGTTTGCAAGGATACATCGAGTGGGATGCAACGGACGTTTGGCAGTTTCGCGGCGGCGCAGGGTTTGCCGGTTCCGACATGGAGTTTGATCACATAGGCTCATCGACATATGCGAATCAGTCTGGCGTGCCATCCGTCAAGGAGTTCGATCTGAACTGGAGGGATACAACCAGCGAAAACTACAATTTGTATGGTCGTTCAATAGCTCGTTATGACGCTTTTGGCGCGTCTCACACTACGCTTTTCCAAGTCGATGCCTTGCGGATGAATACGCATTCACGCAGTGCCAATGCCGTGCTGCTAGCGCCAAACTTATTCAGCCCGCTACCGAAAGGCGATTTCATAGACTCTGAACTCGATCGTTTTGGCATTCTTGCGCAAGATTATGTGGAGGTTGGGATTCTACGTCTGATTGGAGGAGTTCGCTACGATGAACATGAGAGCAACCTGGGCAATTCCGGAGATGCCGTGAGTCCGCGCGTGGGCGTCTCCATACTGCCAGCCCAGTGGCTTGCCTTTTTTGCGAATTACTCACGCACAGAGTCGCCAAATTTCGGGCACATGAAAAGTAAAACGGAGGAATTGACTTCATCGTGGAATGCGGAGCAGTACGAAACCGGCGTTCGTATCAGTCCGGTGGAAACTTTATGGCTGACGCTGACTGTCTATGAAATCAAGCAGAACGATACACCAAGCTATGACGACTCGACCGGTTATTACGTAACTGAAGGGCGCTCCGACAACCGCGGAGTGGAAGCGACGCTATCTGGAAATGTTTCTGAAAACTGGTCGTTGTCATTCGGTTATTCCTACAACGACGCCAAACCTGTGTCCGGCGGAAAGGCTTTCGACCCTTACCCGCCGCACTCAATATCTTTGCAGACAACATATAGTATCCCAGGCGGCTTGCTGAATGGACTGACGCTTGGGGCTGGGTATCGCTTCAAGCATGGCTACGATGGTACCATGCGTGGAGAATATGTCAGTTCCGACTACTACTTCGATGACGTGCACGTGTTTGATTTCTCTGTGCAAGCGCCCATGTCAAAGTTTGGTTTGTCGGGAGACTGGACACTGCAACTTGCGCTTAAAAACGCTTTCAACGAAGAATACTTCGAATCGAACCGCCACTACTACCAGTGCTTTACCGGAGAACCTCGAACAGTGGAAATAGCGTTGCGAGGCCGTTTCTAAACATTTATCTAGGACGCGTGTTCAGTTTGCGGAAAGGTTGAATTCAACCACAAGACGGACACGCGCTTCGACAGGTCTTCCGCGTTTTGTAGCCGGTGAAAAACGCGCTGCACGAAGGGCTTTTACCGCAGCATCGTCGATTTCTTTGTGTCCGCTACTTGATACGACAGCTGCTTCAAGGACTCTGCCACGCTTTGAAACCAACAGCTCGCAACCCACATCGCCTTCGACTTTTGCTTGTCTTGCCGAAAGCGGATACTCAGGTTTGATCCTGCTATAAACAGCAGGCGCGACATCAAATTTCCCGTCGGAGTCTTCTGGTGCTTCAATGGCTACGGGCTGAGCCGATTCTGAGACTTCGGGCGATACCGGTATGGTTGCTGGTTCCTGAACAACTTCCTGCGGTGCCGGTGGAGATTCCTCAGATACTATCTCTTCTGGTCGTTGTTCCTCAGCGGTTTCTTGTATCGGTTCTGATTCATCCTCTGAACCTTCGTCCGGCAATTCTACTGGCGACGGCTCCTCCTGAAGAAGAGTTTGTGGCTCAGGGGTAATGGGGGCGGGGGGTGATTCAATCTTGGCAGGCTCAACTGCAGGTGGTGCAGGCACAGGTGCAGGTGGCAGCAGAATCATACGAGTCACGGTGGGTTGGGGGATTGCCGGCATGGAAATATCAAAATCTGCCAGACTGAATGCTAGCAAATGTATTCCGCCCGCTAAGAGCAAGGCCGCGAATTTGCATGTCGTCGGGCTGGAGCCATCGAACATCATGTAATGCCACCCTATTTTTCAGTCTGGGGTTTAGTTTGAAAAGCCACTTCGGTTATTCCGGCTTCACGCATTTCGCCGAGAAGTGCAAGACCACGTCCGATTGCCACGGTTTCGTCGGCACTGATTAGAACCGGAGTCCCGGGAGCATGCAGCGCAACGAGCGTGGTAATTTCTTCTTCACCTATTTCCCTCTCGTCAAACAATATGGTGCCATCAGCGGTCATTAAAAATTCAATGTACTCGCATCCAGAGCTTTCAGCTTTGGCTTCAGGCAGTGAGATGCCAATTGCTTGTTGTGAGGGTGTAACTACTATGGCATATACGAAAAAAACGAGCAACAGGAATACTACGTCCATCAGCGGCGTCATTTCCATTCTAGCTGATTCGCCTTCGTACTTCGATTTAAGCTTCAACACCGTCCTCCTTCATGCAAGCCGCCTCGCAACAGCGTGCAGCCCGCTCCAGCTTGCGCAACCATCGCGTATGGAGCGTCTTGAAGATGTTAAAGGGCACGAGCGCGATCATCGAAACCACCAAGCCCGCCGCAGTTGTTACAAGGGCTTCCGCGATTCCTGAAGACACGGCCTCAATGCCTTGCACTCCTTTCGCCGCGCCCATAAGTTGGAATGAATCAATTATGCCAGTCACTGTGCCGAGTATACCAAGCATGGGGGCTAGCGTAACGATAGTGTCAAGTACTGTAAGCCCTCTGCCTAGTCGATCCAGGAGCTGCTGCCCGCTTTCCTCAAGTCCATCATGGATTCCGTTTTGCCTGAGCTCAACCCCCTGCGATAAAAAGTTTCCGATCGGTCCGGAGTTCTTGCCTATTTCAATCGCAGCTTTCAAGTCACCACAGTTGAGCGCTTTATGAAACGCTTCTATGCGACTCCGAGAACGCCACTCTGCCAAAGTGAACGCGATAAAAACCCATGCCCGCTCCAGAACCACTGCTACAACCAATACTGAACACATGAGCAGTGGCCACATCACTGGCCCTCCGTATTCCATCAAATTCCAAAAAGCCTTACTTGCGGTGCTATGCGCCGTTGCGGAAACAAAACCAGATATATTCAAACAAAACCGCCATTCTTACCGATAATATCCATGCGCGACACGCCGCCACGCATCAACGGCACAAATGAGGCCGTCAAATCATAAAACGGCTTAAGAGCTCATTTGGTTCATGTGACGCAAAAAAAACTTTTCTTTCGCTGTCGCGCGGAACGGGTTTATCTTGCGAAAAGTAGTACAAAATGATACGTTTTAGCATGGAAGAACGGGTATAGCCGAAACTTTTAACTCGCATAAAGTAATAGCATGAGGCGCAGAAGAGTACATATCTCTAGAAATAGGCGGAAAAACTCAAACTCAGTGCCGTCAATTGGCTCTTTGCTGGGAACAACAGTGTTCGGAATCATTTTCGCTTCGTTTGCAGTTGTCATGGGCTCATTCGTGGTTAAAGACCATCTGGCTGACAGAGAAATCCTTCAATGGGTGCCGACTCCCTGCACGATTGAAAAATCTCGCGTAGAGACTTCCAGAGATGGAGAATATTCATTTTCTGCTAATTTCAGTTACCAGTTTGGCGGGCGCAATTACACGGGCAATCAATACAGCCGAAATTTGCGCTCGTACAGTGTCGATTCTGTTGCTGAAAAGAATAAGTTGCTCGAGAGCTATCCAGAAGGGAAAGCAACGACTTGTTACGTCAGCCCGCAGAATCCGTCAATGGCTGTGTTGACCCGAGGCTCTGGCTCTTTACCCTGGCTCGAGCTACTCTTTATGGTGCCGTTTGTTGTCATAGGGCTTGGTGTCGCGTTTGGCCCCTGGGTGTCGCGTTCAAGAAAAAAGCGGGCTGTTGGTTTCGAGTCGCCCACTCAAAAAGACATCTCTTCAAAGCGTCTGGGTAAGGTGGTAATGATCATTTTCGGGGGCGTTTTTGTTGCCGCCGGCATTGGCGTGTTATCGCAGTCTCTACCTCCGTTGCAAGAATGGTGGGCTTCAGCGTCTTGGGTCGAAACCCCGGCCGTCGTAACGGCAAGCGCTGTTAGGGAAAACAGTGACAACGACAGCACTACTTATTATCCCTACATAGCCTATTCGTATGATTTCAATGGTAAAACCTGCGAGGGTGACAAATATGTTTTCTTCAAAGTTTCCAGCAGCGGCTACGACGGGAAAGCTGAGGTCGTTAGGGCGCATCCAGTTGGACGTGAAATCAAGATTTTCGTTGACCCTCAAAATCCCGAGCGGAGCGTAATAAACCGTGACGCGGAGTGGAGCGCTATTATTTCCATTCTTTTCCCATTTATCTTTATCGGGGTAGGCTCCGCTATATTCATAGCTGGTTTGATGATGAGGAATACGCCTGCTGCCGCATTCGACAGGAGCAGAAAAAATAAAAGTGGGAGGAATGGCCGTCCAGTGCCACCGATAAAGAAAACTACCACTCGGCAAATTTTCGGAGCAATGATATTCGCGTTTTTATGGAATGGCATTTTATCCATTTTCGTGTTCAAAGCCTGGTCTAGTATAAAAGAAGGGCGCCCCGAGTGGGTGTTAATTATATTTCTTATTCCATTTGTCGTCGTTGGCCTTGTTGCTATTGGTGTACTGTTGAAGGAGTTTCTCCGTATTTTAAACCCCAAAATCGAAGTAATCCCCGACAGCGGCAACTTTAGTCTGGATAAGCCAATCAGGTTGCGTTTCCGTGCAACTGGCTCTATGCACCGTGTCATTTCTCTGAAGGTCACCCTGCACGGAGTGGAGACAATATCTGTGAGTGATGGAGATTTGGACAGCTCGGAAGAGCACGAATTTTTTACTGCGACGCTGGTAGAGACGTCTAACCCACACGACATGACGCGCGGCGAACTGGAGGTTAAACTTCCTCCCGATGCTATGCATTCGTTTGAAAGCGCTCACGCGTCGATACAATGGCGCCTCAAAGTGGTGGGGCAGATCCCCTTTTGGCCGGGCATAAAAGACGAATATTTGCTTAGCGTTCATCCGTCCAAAGGAGACTGGTTATGAACACAGTGTACGAAGTGGTTTTAGACAGTGCCACATGCGCACCAGGTGGCAGTGTGTCTGGTCGAGTCGCTTGGAAAAGAGTCGAGCCGCCGCGTGAAGTTGAAATCCGGCTTTTCTGGCAGGTGGTCGGTGGTGGGGTCGACGATGCTTATGTCGCCGATTCACGAGAGATACCTTCCACAAGCACCGAAGATGAAGAACGGTTTGAGTTCCAATTACCGGGTAAACCTTATACCTACGAAGGCACGCTCTTTTCAATAAAATGGGGTGTGGAGCTTTTAGTTGATGGCCGTGCTTCTGTTGCTTATTTTTCTATGCGATAGTATGCGTCTGAATGTTCAGTGGTTTGTTTCTGAATTCCCAGTGGGATATCCCAATTATTTGTACTTCCCCAGAGGGTGTTATTAGCTTATCATCTATGCTCAAAGTTAAAATTTTATAACAGGGGGGATTGTATGTCGGGAACTATTGAACTCGAGAATCGTGGTGGAAAGAGCGCGCTTGATGAATACTTGGATCGGACTGTCATGGAGGGATGGAACGCCGGAGGTGTGCTGGCAGTCGGTACGTCCGAAGGGACGAGCTTTATAAAACCTTTCGGATGGATAGATGCCGTACATACCGTGAGGATGCCCGCTAACGCCATTTTCGATTTGGCAAGCGTAACAAAAGTCGTTGGTACTACCACGGTCCTAGCGCAGTGCATGGGGCGCGGCCTTCTGGATCCTGACGCCCCGTTTACAAAATATCTTCCTGATTACAGGGGGAAGCTGAGGGAGCCTGTTACCATCCGCGACCTCTCTCGCCATATCTCCGGCTTCCCAAACCAGAAACCATACGACGTTGTCGGAGAGGTTGTCGAGCGCATACTTGATTTCGGTCCCATTCGGCCTGTTGGCGAAATGTACGAATACTCTTGCGGCAACTACATCCTGCTTGGGATCATCGCCGAGCGGATTCTAGGCTCGGATCTGAACTCGATTTGCGTCGAAAACATTTTCAGCCCTCTTGGAATGACAGACTCGCGCTGGGCGCCGCTTCCAAATCCCGATCCTTCGCGAGTGATACGTTACTCCGAGTATGACACATTCGGTATTGCCAGCGATCCTCCCGCACGTAACGCTCTGCATCCTGTAGGGAATGCCGGGCTTTTTTCGACAGCCGCTGACATAACTGTTTTCTGCCGAATGATGCTGGCAAGAGGCGAATATGATGGAAGGCGCATCCTATCGGAGGACGTTGTTGATTTTCTCGGAACGCGTCCTGACATGCGTTCGCCAGTCGCTTTCGGATGGCGTGTGGACTCCAGATACAATGCCCCCTCGCTTTCCAGCCGCACTCTTAGCCACACCGGATGGACTGGAAACACCGTTTGGATTGACCCTGAGAAGCAACTATATGTGATCGTCTTAACATACCGCAGCACAGGCGACCACGACAAGGCACAGGAGGTTAGGATAAACATCGCCGAGCTTGCCCTTCAACGCTTTTTGTAGTCTTGCGACATACCGGGAAAGGGTGAATTGTTTTTTTTTGCGCTTCCATCGCCGTTAGCAATTGGTTTATAATGATAGCTTTAATTTAAGCATTTTTAAGCGAGGGACTGGATTTTTATGCCGAAGGCAAGCGAATTGGGGAAGGGCGACATAGTCGCGATAGATGGCGAACCGCACATGTTGGAGGAATTACGGAAGAGCACTCCGAGCGCACGTGGTGCGGCAAGCATATACCACATGAGGTTCAGGAACCTCGTAACTCAGAACAAGGTCGACCACAACGTGAAGGGCGATGAAATGTATCCGCCCATCGACTTTGAAAAGCGTCCTGTTCAGTTTCTCTTCACAGACAAAGACGAGTTCACTTTTATGGATACGGAAGACTTTTCACAGTTTGTCTTGCTCAAAGAGGACATTGAGGAACAGGGACCGTATCTTGTTGAGGGTATGGAGAATATCAACGCGTTGCTCTCAGAGGGGAAAGTGCTGGCAATAGAGCTGCCGCCTTCTGTGAATTTAAAAATCACACAATGCGATCCTGCAATGAAAGCCGCGAGTGCGACGGCGCGCCAGAAGAACGCTATTCTCGAGACCGGTCTTCGAATCCTAGTGCCTGAGTATATTGAAGGTGACGAGGTCGTGCGCGTCGACACCCGAACAGGCAAGTTCATGTCGCGAGCCTAGAACGGCAGCACGCTGTTTGAAGGTGATTTGCAAGTTAAATGGCCAAGTCCTTCCTTGCGTGAATTCGCCAGGAACGGTATAATCTTTCGCCATGTCTTCTTCTTCTTCAAACCGATCATCGTTGGCGCAGACGCTTGTGGTGCTATCACAAGGTAAAGGCGCGCCGGTGCGCGTCAGAAAAACAGAGTTGCTGGTGACGACTGGTCCCCTCGGTGGTAGAAAGTTCCCAGTTGATAAGGACGTGTTTTCAATAGGAACGGGGAAAAACGTTGATCTGCAGCTTGAAGATCCATCAGTTTCGCGTAGGCACTGTGAAATAAGGGCCGATGAGCATGGCTACACGATTGTGGATCTGAACAGCACGAACGGCACGGCAGTAAACGGGGTTCGTATTTCCAACGCCTATCTTAATCCAGGCGCTGAATTGCAGCTCGGCAGCACGAATCTTGTGTTTTCTCCGTTGCAGGAGGCTCGTGAGCTGCAGTTGAGCCCGTCGGACAGCTTTGGTGCCGTAGTCGGCAGCAGTCTCGCCATGCGCCGCATTTTCTACATCGCAGAGACTTATTCGCCTACTGACGCGTCTATTATGTTAACCGGAGAGACGGGGACCGGCAAAGAAATAATGGCGGAGGAGATACACCGCCACAGTGCGAGAGCAGACAAGCCATTTGTTGTCATCGATTGCGCCGCGCTGGCAAAAGACCTAATTGAAAGCGAACTCTTCGGCCATGTAAAAGGCGCTTTTACGGGCGCGGCGTCGGATCGCCCCGGTGCTTTCGAGCACGCGAATGGGGGAACCGTGTTCCTAGATGAAGTCGGGGATCTTGCTCCAGAGCTCCAGCCCAAACTTCTGCGCGTGCTGGAGAAACGTGAAATCCGCCGCGTCGGCACAAACACCGTCAAGAAAATCGATGTACGAATAATTTGCGCCACAAACCGAGACATGGATTTGGAAGTTTCGGAAGGGCGTTTCCGCGAGGATCTTTTTTACAGGCTTGCCGTCGTCAACATCGAACTTCCGCCTTTACGCAACCGCACTGAAGATATTCCGCTCTTGGCGAGGAAGTTTGTTGCGGATCTGCACGGAGCGGACGCGCTGGAAGAAATCGCCGAATTCGACGTTTCTATGGAGTCGCTTCGCCGCCACGAATGGCCTGGCAACGTGCGGGAACTTCGCAACTTGATCGACCGAGCGTTCTACAGCCCCTCGCGGCCGATAGACCTAACGTCAGTGCTTTACTCCGGCGGGATAGGGCGGACTTCGCAGCGGCAATCCCAACCCCAATCCGGTGTGCTAAGTGATGAACCCGCCGTAGGGAGCCGTCCTTTCAAGGAGGAGAAGGCGGAGCTGGTCGATGAGTTTGAGCGCAAGTACATAATGAAGCTCTTGAAACGCAACGACGGCAACATTTCGAAGTCTGCTCGCGAGGCTGACATTGAACGCGCCTACCTGCAAAGGCTGATTAAAAAATACGGGATAGACGCCAACGGCAAGTGAGATTCCCGGAGTAACAGCGCCCCCGGCTCTTACGTTCAGACTTTTTATAGCGGTGATGAAACTCGAAGATCTTCTTAAAACTTTCCGTGGAAAGTGGAAGGGTGTGAACCCTGCCACGGCAAGCGGAGATGATCTGCCGGAGACTCACCGTACAGGAGAGTGGGGAGAAGAGATGGCAGCCGAAACGCTGCGCAACGAAGGCTACAAGATCCTCGGCAAGCGCGTTCGGATGAGACGCGATGAAATAGATTTGGTGGCGGCCTGTGACGTTGGTGGCGGAGTGGAGATGATCGTATTTGTCGAAGTCAAGACGCGGCGGTCTGATTGGTTCGGCGGCGGCAAGGCAGCGCTCGACAAGCGCAAGCGCCACGCGCTTTGCAGAGCGGCTGCTAAATACATGAAACGGCTTCCTCCAAAGCCCTTTAGATTCGATCTTATTGAGGTCGTAGGTGAAATGGGTTCACACGAACCTCCCGTGATCAGACATTTCAAAAACGTGTTCCCCATGGAGCTGAGGTACGTTTACAGCGGTTTACATAAGAAAAACAGTTGAGGTGATTATATGGATAATAGGTTTTATATCGGGTGTCATTTATCAACGTCTGGCGGCTATTCAGGAATGGCGAGAGACGCCCTTTCAATCGGCGCCAACGTGTTCCAGTACTTCACTCGTAATCCGCGTGGCGGTGCTGCGAAAACCATGGATCCCGCGGACGTGGCAGAGTATATCGACATCGCAAAGAAAAATGAATTCGGACCGCCGCTTGCTCATGCGTCTTACACAATAAACCCATGCTCCAAGGATTTGCGTGTGAGGGAATTCGCCTTGGAGACGATGGCGGACGATATGGCGCGACTTCAACATATTCCAAGTGCTATGTACAACTTCCATCCCGGCAGTCATGTGGGTCAGGGGGTGGACGACGGCATAACGCTGATATGCGGCGTGTTGAACGCCATACTCAAGCCCGAGCACAAAACTATTGTTCTGCTGGAAACCATGTCTGGCAAGGGCTCGGAGATCGGTGGAACTTTCGAGGAGCTCCGCAGGATAATCGATGGCGTTGAGTTGAAGGATAAGATTGGCGTGTGCATGGACACATGCCATATGTCCGATGCCGGCTACGATATAATAGGAGATCTGGACGGCGTGCTCGATATGTTTGATCGAATTGTTGGTCTGGACAGGGTCAAGGCGATGCATGTTAACGACAGTAAAAACCCACCTTCATCGCACAAAGACCGTCATGAAAAGATCGGGGAGGGGACGCTGGGGATCGAAGTGCTAGCACGTATTATAAATCATCCCAAGTTGCGTGATCTCCCGTTCTATCTTGAAACGCCCAACGAATTAGATGGGTATGCTGAGGAAATAGCTCTCCTGAAAAAACTTCGGAATTAGGCATGTGGCTGAGCTACTCCTCTTTGCGCTGAGTCAGCCGCCAATTACATAATGCTGGCAATTGGCGCAAGGTGCTGGGGAGTCTGTCCTGCTATCTCTCTCCCTGCGCATCCAAGTCTTAATTAAAAAGGCGGCTGGCGTTTTAACGCCTGCCGCCGCTTGTTGGACTCTTTAATGCTTTTCCAGCTTATTTGGTTTCTTTGACCTCTGCGGTCTCTTTGGAGTCAACAGGGAACTTTGTGCCGCATTTGGGGCAGGTCGCTTCGGTTGCCGCCTTCTTGGCGCCGGCAGTCATGGAAATATACCCAATTTCCTCAACCATTTCCGAGCCTTCTTCTGAGGTGATGAGGGCGAGGTAGCGAGCCGCCAGTGAACCTTCTTTTGGTTCGCCGTTAGTGAACATGTACAGTTCGCGGCTGATGGGGTACTTCTTGCTGAACACCGTCTCGACGGAGGGCTTGACGCCATTGACTTCGAGTACCTTTATTGTGCTGTCAGCGAAACCTAGGCCGACGTATCCAATTGCGCCTTCGGTTGTCTGTACGCGCTGGCGCACGGCACCGTTGCTTCCCGTGTATTCCGCGCTGGAAACAACCTTGTTGTCTTTCCCAACGACGATTTCCGAGAAGGTCTCGTACGTGCCACTGTTCGTGTCACGGCTGATGACGACGATTTTCTTGTCGAATCCGCCGACTTCCTTCCAGTTTGTGATCTTGCCAGTGTATATATCGCGGATCTGCTCTATAGTGAGGCCTTTAACTTTATTGGACTGGTGGACGATGACGGGCAAAGCGTCGAGTGCGCACACGTGCTTAACGGGCGTTACGCCCTTGGCTTCCATGGCTTCTTTTTCTGAACTCTTCAGGTCGCGGGAGAGAGTCGCAATGTCGCATGTTCCGTTTAGAAGCGCTTTTGCGCCGTTGCCGCTACCTGATTCGCTGACCGTGATATTGACTTCCTTGTCTTGCCCCATCATGTATTCCGCGAAAGCCTTGGCGATCGGTCCCACGGTGGTGGAGCCGTCGAGAGTGAGTTTCTGTTCTGCCGCTCCAGCGCTTAGCATTATGCTAGCAGCGGCTGCAGCTGTGAGTATTGTCTTGTTGATTGATTTGTTCATATTGTTTGCCCTTTGTTGATTTGTTGTTGCCCGCCTTTTGCTGGGTTGCCGCATATTAAACAATACGGACGCTAGGCTGTGATAAACATCGCGTTAGTTTTTTGTTAGGAATGCCAGTCTGTTTGCTGTGCTGTGATAAAGCTGCTAACTCAATCATCCCTTGGGAAACTTGAGCGTGAATGTTGTTGAGACTTCGCGTTTGCTGACCACAAAAACCGTGCCTGCGTGTAGACGCATTATGTGTTTAACAATGGAGAGACCCAATCCCGTGCCGCCGTTCTCACGCGTACGACCTTTGTCGATGCGGTAGAATCGTTCAAATATGCGTTCCTGTTGCTCAGCAGGTATGCCGTTCCCATAATCCGTAACATTGATCTCGACAGTGCCATCGTCTGCTTTCGCAGCAGAGATTTCGATTTTGTCGCTGCTCTGGGTTACACCGTATTTGACGGCATTTTCAATGAGGTTCACAATTGCCTGTTCCATTAGTCCCTGATGTATCGTCGCTTCAAGAGTGTCCGGACAGTGCACTGTGAGCTTTACTTGTTCCATTCCTACGCGCTCGCCGCAAAGCTCCACAGCATTATCTATCGTCTGTCTGATTGAGACTACGGTTTTCTGCTCTATGGCAGTACCGGCGGAGTCGTCCAGGCTGGCCAGCAATAGGAGGTCGTTTATTATAGTCTCCATGTGTTTTGCCTGGCGCAGAATTATGGCTGAGTAACGGGTGATTTTCCCGTGTTCGTCGTGGGTTGTGCGGCCAAGCAACTCCGCGAAGCCGCTTATAGAAGTTACGGGCGTACGCAACTCGTGCGCCACGTTGCCCACGAAATCCTGCCTTATAGTTTCAAGCCTTCGCACAGTAGTCAAGTCCGATATGAGCAGGAGTACCCCCGAGGTATTGCCACTAGAGTCAGACATCGTGGTCGAGAAAACGTCCATGACTTTCTTGCCCGTGGCACCTTGCTTGAATTCTCCGCGTACTGGGGACTTGGTCTTCATGGTGTCGTAGACGATTTTTATGAGTTCGAGATCTTGAATCCTTGCTGTCTTTAGGTTTGGAGTTGGTATTGGGGAGGTGAATCCCATCATGTATGCCGCCGCCTCGTTGTACATTGTGACATTGAGTTCGTCGTCCAGAGTTATGATGCCGCTCGGGATGTTTGAAAGTACAGTGTCGGAAAACGCCTTCGTCTCCTCCATTGATTTCATTCGTTCATCAAGCTTGTCGGCAGCCTCGTTCAGCGCTGTTGCAAGCGTTGCAAGGTGGCTGGTTTTTGGCAACACGAGACGTTTAACTTTGGTTCCTTGGCCAAGCGCATCAAAATAGGCGTCGGATCACCAGGTATTGGGCCAAGTAGCTCTGAGATAAGCTGGCGTGTATGTTTATACTCAGCACGGAGTTCTCGTTTTTCAGGGGAGGCCTTCATGCCGTCTAACTCTGCTTCGAACTGCTTGATTGCATCGAGGATCGGCTGGCGGGCCGCTTTTACAGACTCTAGCTCGGCGGAGCGGTGCTGGGCGAAATGTTGGACTACGGCGATTACTACGACACGACAGAAGACACCGCCACATTCCTGCGCTTCGAAGTTACAGCTAAGTTCTAATTTGGGTTAGACCTACAAGAGAACAAGGCGCTGTAGTTCAAACTACGGCGCCTTTTTTGTGTCCCCATGTTATTCGACATGTCAGGATGCAGCTGAGTCTGTTGCTCCGAATACAGGTCTAAAATGTCAAACAGCCGCGTCTCTTTGTATTACGGTGTCTTCCACGTAGGACAGCAGATTGGGGTGGTCGAGCGTGTAGTGCAGCCCTCGGCTTTCCTTGCGGTGCTGTGCGGACTTTACAATAAGGTATGCGGCGTCGGCAATATTGCGAAGTTCAAGTGTTTCAAGGGTTACCAGATAGTCGAAGTAATATTGATGAATTTCGCGGCGAATGTTGGCTATTCGCGTCAAGGCTCGGTCAAGACGCTTATCCGTGCGAACGATGCCGACATAGTCCCACATGCAGGTCCGCACTTCTTCCCAGTTGTGCGAGACGACGACTTTTTCATCGCTCGGTACTGCGTCGCCGTATACCCATGCGGGGATCTCTATCTCGGATATATCGGCCTTGCGTGGATGCGCAGCGATCCATTCCGCGGCGTTGTGGGCGCAGACCGCCGCTTCAAGAAGCGAGTTGCTGGCAAGGCGGTTGGCTCCGTGGAGTCCGGTGCTTGCCGTTTCCCCGATAGCCAGCAGACCGGGGATGTTGGTGAGTCCATCGACTGTTGTCTTGACCCCTCCGCAGCAGTAGTGCGCCGCAGGGACTACGGGAATAAGATCCGTGGCCATGTCGATGCCGAAAGATTTGCATTTCTCGTATATGTTGGGGAAGCGCTTGAGAAGAAATTCTTTGCCCTTGTGGCGAATGTCGAGATATACGCACTCGATGCCGTGCGTCTTCATTTCGTGGTCAATCGCTCTGGCGACAATGTCGCGAGGGGCGAGGGGGCCGCGCTTATCGTATCTCCACATGAACGGACTGCCGTCGGCATTGACAAGCTGTGCGCCTTCGCCGCGAACTGCTTCGCTGATGAGAAAGTTTTTCGCCTCGGGGTGGTATAGGCACGTGGGATGGAACTGTACGAACTCCATGTTGCGGATTTCAGCCCCTGCTCGCCATGCTATTGAGATGCCACCGGCTGTGGCGACGTCCGGATTTGTTGTGTAGAGGTAAACCTTGCCGGCACCGCCGGCAGCAAGTATTGTGTATGGCGCGCGGACTGCGAAAATCTCGCCTGATTTGGTGTCAAGCATATAGCAACCGACACAGGAGGTTTTGCCCTTGATTTCGCGCGTCACAAGGTCTATCGCCATGGTGTGCTCCATCATGGTGATTTTCTTGTTTTTGGCGACGTTCTTTAGCAGCACTTCCTCCATGTGCCTGCCCGTGATGTCGCCAGCGTGCAGGATGCGCCTTTTCGAGTGGCCTCCTTCGCGCCCGAGGTCAAGTTCTCCATTTAGGGTGTCCGTACGTTCGGTGAACTTCATGCCAATGTCGCGCAGTTCCTGAATGCGCGCCGGCGCGGCGCTCACGATCTCGCGAACGACGTCCTCGTCGCATAACCCGGCACCGGCATCGAGAGTGTCGGCGATGTGCATCTCGAAGGAATCGTCTTCCAGCATGACGCAGGCTATGCCGCCTTGCGCGTAGTTGGTGTTGGACTCCCACTTCTCTTTTTTCGTCACCACGAGCACTTCGCCATGCTTCGATAAATTGCGCGCTGCGGAGAGTCCCGCCATCCCGCTCCCGACTACCAGATAATCGCATTGAATAACTCTCATTTTATCTCTTGCTCCAATTATTCATTCGCCGGTGATAGTTCGCCGGATGCTTCCATTTCGTTTAGAATCTGCTCCACTGGCGTCAAGTGTTTTTTTGTTTTGTTGCACTTTTCGCATGCAGGCACAACGTTGCTTTTCACAGAGTTCCCGCCGCGCGCTACAGGGATCACATGATCCATAGTCAGCTCTTCCGGCCTGAACGAACCTCCGCAATAGTGGCATTTGCCTTCTGCCAGACGGGCTTTCCACCATTGGCTCTTTCTAAGTTCGCGCGCCTTTTCGCGTTCGCGCGCCACATGGGCGTCGTCTTTGCGGATGTCCACCCAGTCCTTTCGACCGTCAATCCGGTTCATTCCCATGGCTATGCTATGCTTCGGGTGGCGGGAGGGGAGGATCGCCCAAAAAAGCTTCACTCAGATATATAATCCCGAAAATTATGAAGACAGTGCCGGCAATGATTTTAATTGTTTTGGGACTTACGAATTTCTGGATCTGGCAGCCGAAGTACACTGCTATTGCGGAAGAAACCGCAAGCGCAAGCGCTGAGCCGAGGAATATCCACAGACGTTGTCCAGGATCGGTCGATGCGAATCCCATGCAGGTCAGCTGTGTCTTGTCTCCCAGCTCTGCCACGAAAACAGTGCCGAAGGTTTTGAGTAGTGTCGAAAGCATAGTTTATGTGTAAGACGGGTTGTTGTTTTTTTCTGAGATTTGTTTCACCAGTTCCTTGAGGTCCTGGGCGCAGTCGCGAGTGCAGACGAGCGTGGCGTCTGCTGTATGAACTACCACGAGATTTTCGGCGCCCATAACGGCCACGAGGTGCCCATCGACGTCGTTTACGATTGTATTGCCTTGGGACTGAAGGATTTCGGTCTTGCCGTGAGTTGCGTTGCCATTGGAGTCGTTGGCAAAATGGGTCGCGGCCGAAACCCACGTGCCAACATCGTCCCACCCGAATGAGCCACGTGCTGCGATGATGTTACTTGCCTTTTCCATAACGGCGTAGTCAATCGAAATCTTGTCGAGCTTTGTGTACTCCTCAAGCAGGGCGTCATTGAAATCTTCTTTGCCGAATTTGGACTCCATACGTTCCGCCATTTCCAGAAGTTGTGGCCGGAATTCGCGTAGCGCATTCTTGAAAGTGGAGGCGGTCCATATGAACATACCCGAATTCCAGTAGTGGCGGCCGGAAGAAACGTACTGTTTGGCCGTCTCCAGATTTGGCTTTTCGACGAAACGTTTGACTCGTATGAATTCCGTGGTGGTGCCGGTCTCCAGCGATTTTTCCGATTCCACGTAGCCATAACCCGTCGAGGGAAATTCCGGGACGATCCCTATAACGCTTATGGCTTTCTCGCGGGCGGCGATGTCGGATGCGTCCGCCAGCGTTTGACGGAATACCGGTACGTCCTCAATAAGATGATCTGCTGTCAGGACGGCCATCGTGGCAGAGTCTCCACCCTTCCACGAAGTCCATGCCATGCCCAGCGCACATGCGGCGGCGGTGTCGCGTCCGAACGGTTCACCTATTATGTTCTCCGGTGGGAGCTCCGGCAGTGCTTCGCGTGATACGTCCACTAGATCCGCCGACGTTATTACAAGGATGTGGTCGGGTGCAACTAAGCCTTCCAGGCGCTCTACGGCTATTGTGATCAGCGGCTTTCCTCCGAAGATGGATACAAACTGCTTGGGTCTTGCCGTCCGGCTCAAAGGCCAAAATCTTTCGCCGCGACCGCCTGCCATTATAACTGCGTATAGATTCTCTTTTACTGCCATTTTTAGTTGCTCTTGTAAACTTGCGGGCAGTACTGATAACCGCCCGATGTTTTGGTTCATTCGATAGGAGTGGGTAACTGTTTTGTATGGTGTAAGTTTACCGCATGAGCAGTTCTTTTGCCATCATAAATGTTGTGCTTTGACAACGACGTGTGCGCTGCAAGTGGGGAATAGATTGCCGGTGTGGCACTCGCGATTCAAATTTTGGTGAAAGTCCAACAACGTCCAACAAAAAATCGCCACTTGAAGATGAAGTGTCGCAATGGTAAAATGCCCCTTTAATTATGAGAGTTAACCGCAAATGAAGCTGATAGTCCAAAGAGTCTCTGAAGCGCACGTAACTGTTGGTGGAGTCGTGAAAGGTGCCATAGGCGGAGGTTATGTGGTGCTTATAGGATGCCGTTTCGACGATTCGCGTCGCGATGCTGACTATCTGGCACACAGGCTCGCAGGGTTGCGTGTGTTCAACGACGCCGATGGCAAAATGAACCTTTCCATTGAGCAGACCGGTGGCTCTGTACTGCTTATATCGCAATTCACGCTTTATGCCGATACGAGAAAAGGCAACCGTCCCGGTTTCACTATGGGTGGCGACCCGGCTAAGGCAGAAGCTCTTTATGAGTATTTCATTGAGCAGATGCGTGATGTTCTCGGTCCCGACAAGGTTGCTCACGGTGAATTCGGTGCCGAAATGAGAGTCGCGCTTGTTAATGAAGGACCAGTTACGATAGAGCTGACAAGTGATACCCAACCGTGGCGGGGTCAGGACTCTTCCACAAAGCCTGAAACTCACAACCCAAAAGGAATTTGATGTGAATTGCGAAGCACCTTGCGATGGAGAGCTGATTCTAAGGAAGATAGAGACGGATGCCGATATTGCGTCCGTATTCGCTCTTGCGTCTAAAATCTGGCCGATATGCTACAAGGACATTATTACTGCCACACAAATCGACTTCATGTTAGCGTGGATGTATGCCCCTGAGACTATTAAAAAAGAAATATCAGAAGGTGTCGGATATTTTCTCTTGGAAACCAATGGATCTGACTCCGGGGTGTTATCGTATGATATGAAGCCGGATGGCGATGGCGTTGTTTACTTGCATAAGATCTATCTGGCTCCCGCGCTGTGGAGCCAGGGGCTTGGACGTCGGCTTTTGAAGCATGTCGCAAAACACGCGGAAGATGTCGGTGCACGTGCTGTGGAACTCAACGTTAACAAAAAGAACGAGCGTGCTATACGCGCTTATGAACGGGTTGGATTTACCAAAAGGAAAGAACAAGTACGGGAAATCGGCGGCGGTTTCTTGATGGATGATTTTGTAATGCGCTTGGAAATTTGAGATGAAAAATAAAATTAGCTTTATTGTTGCTTTGACGCTGGTGTTTGCGGCAGTCGGCATGACCGCCAACGCCGAAGAGTACAAGACGTTCTGGCTAACGTCCACGGTCACGCGAGACACGTTGGGGCCTATTGTCAAAAAACCGGGTGTCAAATTCACTGCGGGAGGGAAGGAGTGGACGATTCTCGCCTCGCGCCCGCAAGAGATTTTGTTCGCGGATTCAGTCACGGAACGACGTCACGGGCCGTATGATTTCGTGCTCAACCGCATAGTTGACTTGGGCGGGTTTGCGATGGCGATCTCACGGATCGGCGAATTTCACGGAGACGAGAGCACTCCTCCACCTCCCATTGTCATGTCGCGTTCTGGCGATCCTGAGCCGGTCGCACCAGACGTTGCAAGACCGCAGCGCTGGGAGCCCGCTCCGTTGCCTAGCACTAACCCCGGCGCATATAGGACTGTTTTTGGTGACCTCACCGTCACACCGCGCACTTATCCTGCAGCTGGGCTTGTGTGGATAGAGCCGATCCACACAGTAAAATACGACTGGAATGTCGGAGACTATACTGGAAGCGGCGGAGAGGATATAGAGATTACCCGCCTTGGACTGTCGGCTACATGGCGCAATTGGTTTGCGGATATCTATGTGGTTACAGATGCAAAGACGAGCGGTGGCATAGTGCCGGACAGGACTTATCTCTCGGATCTAAATCTCGATGGTGGCTCTGGCATGGGAGGCAGGATTGGCTACGTGTATTCGTTCGTCATTGACGGCAACTGGAATGCGAATTTAGGCGCAATGACCTCTTACGAGACTACGACGCTTGATATGAACGCGACCGTTTTTAATAAAAGCGGTGAATACGTAGTGCCGGAAATCCCCGCAACTCCAGAAACGCCGGGAACAGCGGAATCAACTGTTTACGAATACACTTTCACGAATTACTCGGAAGAGGTAGACATGGGAGAATTCACTTTCTCCCTCATCGGTGGCATTGATTATACATCGCACTTCTGGGGCGTAGGGGCATACCTTTTCGTTGATGCCTACACGGACGTGAGCTACAGTGGTTCGCTCGATATAGCTGACCAGCATTACGACCTAAACGCCGAACGGACAGATCCTGTGGGAATACTTTTCTCGGGTTGGTATTCTCCTTTTGCCGACTATATCGTCGGCGGTGGCGTGTCTTTCGGAACGGAGACTTCGCTCCGACTAGGTGTAGGTAAATTCTTTTGAAAACGCAAGATTTCCAGCAAGAAAAGAAAGCGGCATCACGTGAAATCATAAAGATGATTTTCGACGTGCAATCGTTCATATCCGCGGTTTTAAAATTCAAGGAGCCAGTCGGCCCCGGATCAAATAACGAACTGAAGCTCCGCATTGTAGAGGTAAAGGACGGCGAAGTTTGGCAGTTCACCCGCGCTTCTGAATCGGAAAATCTGCAGCGCGGCGAGGCCATGAAAAAAATGTCGGAACTGATGAGCGGAATCCCGCTCTCAGAGGCTCATGTAATGACGTCTGACCGAGATCTGCATTGCCGTGTTTCGAAAAAGGGACGTGTTCTCATTTCGAGGAGCAAGTCTAACTTAAACCGTGACCCCGCAGCATCAAGATCGCATAACCGGGAAAAAGACTATCCCCTTACGAGATTCGATTCATCGAAGTTGCTCTTGGTCATCGGGCTTTCTGATCCAGAGGGCGAGATCAAACCGACCATGCGGGCTAAATACCGCCAAGTCAATGAATTCCTCCGCATTATCGACGCCACGCTTGATGCCCTTAAGTTCGAACAAAACACCCCCATTCAGCTTTTCGACGCGGGTTGCGGAAAGTCATACCTTTCGTTTTCGGCCAAAGCCTATCTTGAGGCAACGCGCGGTGTTGAAATTAAGCTCACAGGTATAGACATAAACGAAAAAATCATCCGGTCGTGCCGTAGAATGGCCGAGTCTTTGGGGTGGGATGAAAGCGGTGCATGTTTCATTGCATCCGACATCGGCGTCTTCAAACCCGTTGCCGAGCCGGACATTGTAATGAGCCTGCATGCCTGTGATACTGCCACCGACGAGGCGATGGCTTTCGGTGTCGAACATTCTGCGCGTGCAATTCTGTGCGCTCCATGTTGTCAGCACGAGCTACATTCGCAACTCGGCACCACCGGGCGCAACCGCGCTGTTCTGCGCAACGGAATTCTGCGCGAGAGACTTGCTGATATCCTGACCGATGCTTTCCGCGCACAGATACTGCGCATTATGGGATACCGTGCTAACGTCGTCGAATTCATAGAGCCAGAAGCCACCGCCCGCAACATAATGATACGAGCTGTAAGGACGTCTCGGGCAGGTTTGGAAACAGCGCTTTCCGAATACCTTGATTTGCGCGACGAATGGGGCTCTACCCCTTATCTTGCGAAGCGGCTCTCCGAAATATGTCCAGAGCTTTGTAGCTAGTCGAAAGCAATGACGCCGCTGCGGCGTATACTGTGAAAGCCTGGCGGAAACAGGTGTTTGTCACCGACGATTATGTGGTCAGTTACGGGTATAGCCACAATTCGACCAGCCTCTATGAGCTTGCGAGTGACATCGAGGTCTTCCCTAGATGGCGTGGGGTCGCCGGACGGGTGATTGTGCGCGACAATCACTGAGGCGGACGCCCAACGCAGAGCAACTCTAAAGACTTCGCGCGGGTGCACAAGTGAAGAGTCGAGAATACCGTGTGTCACTTCTGTAACCGGGCCGCAGAGACGGCATTTTTTGTCAATCGGCAGGACAAAGAATGACTCAGTATCATCATTCAGCTTGTAGGCGTTGACTTCCTCTGCGACGACTTCCGGGTGTGTTAGCAGCGACGGAGCCCCTTTCTCTATTTTCTCATCACGAACCCTTTTGGCGAGTTCGAGCACTGCGGCTATTTGTATAGCCTTTGCATCTCCGATGCCTTTATACTCCTTTAGTTCACCAACACCCTTCTTAGTCAGATTTGTCAGTGTCTTGGCATCTTTCATTATCGCATTTGCAATGCTCAGCACATTATGACCCGAGATTCCCTGCGAAATAATGATGGCAAGAAGTTCCGCGTCTGAAAGATATCTGCCTTCCTTCAGCTTTTCCCGCGGTCTGTCATCCTTCCTGACCACATTTTTTAAAGTATCTGTTGTGTCAGGAACCTGCGCAATATTGGTAGGCGCCTCCTTTAATACTTTAGGAACACTCTCTTCTGATTGATATTCTAGTTTTCCCATGGCGTTTCCATGCCTCCATAACGTCATCCGCAGCACGGGCGACGTCGTGTTTGTTTTCGGGCCCTCGTATCCAGTCTACATCAAGTTGATGACGGAACCATGTCCTTTGGCGTTTCGCGAGTTGTCGGGTGCGCAAGGCGATTTTCTGTATTGCCTCTTTTCGATCAATTACGCCGTCGAGCACCGCCGCGGCTTCGGCGTAGCCTATGCCTTTCCCGGCTGTTTCCGAAAACCCGGGGTAATTGCGCCGCAGCTCCGCTACCTCATCAAGCAGGCCGTCTTCAAACATCTTGATGACGCGCGCTTCAATGCGCACAGCAAGTGCGGTGGGGGAAATTTCCAGCCCTGCAACAATGCCGCCGTTACTAGTCAGGCGCTTGTCGCTGTCTGAAGCAGTCGCACCCGCGAGGAGCTTTTCAACAAGCCGCATCAGTCGGCGAGGATTATCTGGATCGCCCAGAGAGGTGACCGACCCCGGGGAGAGTTCTTCCGCTCGCATGCGCAGAGCCTCGACTCCTCCTCTTTCTAAAATTTCGGTTGTGACTGCGCGAGTGGCGGTGGAGGAGGGTGGTGCGTCGATACCGTTGATAAGGGCGTTTATGTACAGGCCGGTTCCACCGGCGACAATCACATCCCGCCCTGTTGCAAAAGCCTCTTTTGCACATTCAAGCCAGCGGCCTGTGCTGAATTTTTCAGATGGCGGAACTATGTCGATACCAAAAACATCGATATCTTCAAGTTCTGAGCTGGAGGGCTTTGCTGTGCCGATATCCATGCCTTTGTAAACGAGCATGGAGTCGGCCGAAAGGACAACGGCACTAAGGCGGCGCGCTAATTCACATGAAACTGCCGTCTTCCCCGTAGCTGTCGGGCCGACTAGTATCCATGCCTCACATGAAGCGCTCTTACCCGTGGCGCCGCTCATTTTTCACCAAACAGCGCAGGCTCGAACTGTGCGAGATCGGGAAGGATAATATCCGCCGCCGCGACATCCTGCTTGGGGTGGCCGGGTCTGGACAGTGCCACGACTCTCATTCCGGCGGCTTTCCCCGCGGCGATTCCGACTTCTGAGTCTTCAAATACGATACACTCAGACGGCGCGACTCCCAAGCGCTCTGCTGCAGCTAAAAATCCTGCAGGATGCGGTTTGCCGAAATCGTAATCGGACGAGCCGAGATAGAAGGAGACGGCGTCCTCAACGCCCATGATTTCAATACCTTCGGTAATGTGCGAACGCGGCGAACCAGAGACGATGCAGCATGGCTTTGTTTTCGAGAGACGGTGCAGCAGCTCCACCGAACCATGGATGCGGACGTCGGTGACATCTCGCAGAGCATAGAAGTATTCCGCCATTTCGTCCTGCATTTTAGGCAAGCCCATGTCTAGGTCTGGAAATCTCGAAACGATATCTGCGTAAACATCGAACCATGCTCGTCCATATACAATGTTCATGGACTGGGCGTGCGATATATTGTGGCCTTTTGAGGCGAGATAGTTAATAGTTGCGTCTACCCAGACGATTTCAGTGTCCAGAAGTGTTCCGTCAAGATCGAATATGTAAGCTGATATCATTGTTTTGTGGATTGGTCGTTGAAAACTGCCGCGGAAGTGCGCACCGCGGTTATAAACTTGAAAGTGTCATCCGGAGCCGGAGGTGGGGCGGCGGTCTCAGCCTTCAAGCGCCATTCTTTTGCCGCCTCAGTGTCTGATTCGCCTTCACCACCGCCTCTGCCTGTCTCTAGAAAATCCGCAAACGCCTTCATCGCCTCTGCGTTTCCAAGTGACGCGGCACGTGCGTACCACGTCCGTGCTGCCGTGTCTGATTGTGGCGAACCTCTGCCGACTGCAAACATTTCGGCCATGCGTCGCTGCGCTTCTGAACGCAAGTAAAATGCCGCGTTCATGTTTGAAGCTAGATCCCGGAGCCACGAAAGGGCGGTCGCGTAGCTCTGTTCGACGTAGATGCCTTCCTCGTATACGTCCGCCATCATCATCATAGCTTCTGGGGTTCCTCCGGTAGCGACAGAACGGATGAAATCAACTGGAGCGGTGTCGCCTTTATTGAATCCACGTCCTTCCCTGACGAATTTTATTATCCGTCCTGCTACGTTCTGGCGTGTTTCGGAATCGCCCGCCCCGGATGCCTCAAGCCAAAGTGAAAGAGCCTTGCGGTCATCCTCTGTATTCGGGACGGAACGGCGCGTGGCGTACCAGTCTCCCAACAACACTTTCGCGTTGATATGCCCCGAACTTGAAGCGGACTGCAGGTTGGAGACGGCGGCTTCGTAGTCCGGTTCCCCTGCGATGGCGAGCATGATCGCGCACGCTCGCCAGTATGCAGCGGACGGCTCCGCTTGGGCACGCGATTCGAGGTTCTCAAGAAGTGGCGTCAGGACGGCGATGGATTCGGCGCGAACCTGGAGATCTGACGGAGCCTCGAGCACGCGAGTCACGCATAGCCGTGCCGCAGCGGCGGAATCACCTTCTACAACGGCTGCCTGAAGTTGATCGGCAGTGAAATAGTCCACATTAATCTGCGTCTCTGTAAACGCCTTTCCTGTCTCGGCATCTAGAACTGTGACAGGGGAGAACCCTCTCGGTTCTTCAAGCCTTTGATAGAGAATGCGTCTGTGGTCAAAGTATTTCACCCCGTAGTATATTCCAAAAGCTGTGAGGATTATAGCAGCGAATACAAGAATCACGGCAAACATCGTGACTGCTTTTTTTACTCTGTCATCGGCTAAATCAAGAATGCCGATTCGGGCGGTTTTCTTGTGTCTTCGCACGCGGCGCTGTTCCCTGCCTTGGTGTGAGAGGTGGTGTATCTTGCCTGTAGCAGCTCCGGCATCATCGGGATCGGCTCCGCCCGTACTGGATCCAATAGTGGTCTTCGCAGTGTCGCTAGCCGTTTTTTTCAAATGCCGAGGTGTGCGATGTAACTTGATCGTATCTGTTAAAGCGCTCAGAAAATCCATTCCCGTCATTTCAGGGAGCGGAGAGCGCAATTGTTCAGAAAGCCTAATGAGTTTTTGTGCGGTTTGTGAGCCATGCCTGTTGCCGGCGCCTACAAGTAGCGCAATGATCTCTCCTGCCTGCGAGAGATCTTTGGCGATTAGCTCGGGTGTAGCGGTTGCTGGCCAGTTATAGAATCTAAGCTTAGCGATCATACCTGAATGACGTCGGACGCGATCCAGAAAAATCGTCTCAGGAGTTATCGTGCCTGCGTAAGCGCCATTGGAGTGTAAAAAAGCAAGAGCTTCAGCCAGATCACCTATTATCAGGTTCCGGTCCTCATCTTCTAGATTCCCCCCGCAAGCGTTCAGCAGTGATCGTAGTGTGGTGAAGCAACGGTTGCCGTCTTCGTCCGCCAATTCGTTTTCGCTTAGCTCTTCGTGGTCATCAAGTCCGGAGGTCGCAGTGTTTTGCGCGGAAACTCCCGCGCTGTGCGCTGAACGGAGCCATATAACGCCGTTGTCGTCTCCACACGCGAAATAAGGGACAAGGCATGGGTGTCGTAGAGCGGAGCTCCGTCTCAGGATTTCAGCGAAATCATTATGCGAGAGCTCAAACGGCCCTCCGAACGAGACGTTGATATCGTACAAATGGTTGGTAGAGCCAAACACGATGGAATAGCGGTCGCCTATGGGGTCATGGCTGGTAAACGACCTGACCGTCTGATTGCCTATTTTGAATTTGACAGGAATTTTGCCTTCTGGAAAACACCCGACCTGCAGTGCGGCGCCGGTAGGCTTCCCAGATGGTGATGTGTCCTTATTCATATATCCTTATTCGCTGTTTGTTGGTGCTAATTCTACCACGACCTGTGATGGATGGCAAACTTGCACGTCACAGATGCGGGATTAGCGGCTTGTATTTTTCGATGAGGACAGAATTCCATGCGTCGCCACCATCGATGTTCGCTGATTTGTAGAACTCGACGTTGGCTTTTTGCTCGTTAAGAATCTCGGAAACGCGGCAAACGATGGCTTGTAGCAGCGCAGAACCGACCGCCGTGGATGTGGGGCCCGCGCGCATGCCGTCAGAAACCTCGAAAATGGCGTCTCCCGGTTCGCCGAAGTTGTCCAATACAATGTCTGCGGCTTCGTACAGGCGTTTGCCCAGCGCGTTACGCGGAGATACAGATGAGGAATGGCGTATGCTTGTAAGCGCGATTACAACCGCGCCGACAGATTTCGCCTCTGCTGCCATTTCAACAGGAGCAGCATTCCTCCCTGAGTTTGAGCACACCAAGACGATGTCTCCTTTTTTTACGCCGTATTTTACAATCAACTCGCGCGCCTTTCCGCTCAGCCTCTCCAACTCGGAGCCTTTGGCAGCCTCTTTGTGAAGCATCAGGGTTTCATCAAGCATCGGGCAAAGGCTCGCAAGTCCTCCGGCGCGGTAGAAAAGCTCCAGAGAAAGCAGATGTCCGTGTCCTGTGCCGAAAGTGTAAACCATGTGCTTTTCTTGAAGCGCCGAGGCAATAGCCCGAGCAGCCTTCTCAAGCGTCTCTGCCTGTCGCGTAAACGCTTCAGTCATTATTATTGAAAGAGCCTTCCAGTATGCTTCTATCGCACTCATTTCTAAAACACCTCTTTGTATGTTGTCTTGATGGCGTTTTCAACCTCTGATGTCAGCTCGCCTAGCATTTTGTAACCATAAAGCAGTGCTCCAACGGAAGGCGACACGTCTAGCACTCTCGTTGATGATCCACATGCTAGTTTCGCCAATGCCAGAGAAAAAATCTTTCTCATTAATTCACTGTTTTCAAAAACTCCGCCGTATAACCAGAAAGTCTGTCCTTCAGCTTCAAAGGCTGTTGCGGCAGCTATACTAGCGAGGTCGTACATGTTGCGCTCGATTACAGTTATAGCCACATGATCGCCGTCGGCGGCGCATTTTTCAACTTGCTTCGAGAACCTCGCCAGGAGGGCGGCATTCATTTCTGGCGCATAGATTTTTTCTATGAGCGAACGAGGCTTGTCAGCTCCGAAGAACGCAAGAGCTTCTGCACACAGCATCGTGGGCTGTGCGATTCCGTCCCATGCCGCAGTAGCGGCTCGCAATCCATCCGTCGCGAGCTGGTAGCCGCTTCCTGGATCCCCGGTCACAACGCCCCAGCCACCGCCCACGCGGACATTGCCACGACCATCAGACGACTGCACCATGGATCCCGTTCCGCATATGACAATCGTCCCTTTGCCTCCAAGAGTTGCGGCGTAAAGCGCGGCGTTGGCATCTGAGTCCAGAATAAGCTTTTCTGTGGGGAACTCGCCACCAGCGAACTGGTTGAGCACTTCCGCAGTGGCGGGCCCATCTAGTGCCGACATCCCCACAGATATGAACCGGATGTCTCTGGCTCCGCAACTCTGGAGCAATTGTTCTACAACTTTACGCAGCCGGCGCCGGGCCTCATCCATTCCGATTGTGTTGTAGTTGATTCCTTCGCCATGTGCGACGGATAGAAGCCGTCCGTCCTTCGACGCCGCAACCGCTGTTGTTCGGCTGCCGCCTCCATCGACTCCTATTACTATCTGCCCACTCACCGACGAACCTCACTTCGCATTGGCAAGTGCGACTTCGCGAAAGTCTTCGAAGATTTTCGCGACATGCTCCTCGGTGCCCAGCAAAACACGTCCTGGAAGCCAGACGGAGCTTTCCGCCCAAACTTCCGCGTTTGGTGTCCGCTTGTCATCCGCAAAGGCGTGCCCAGTGCTCTTGACGTAACTTTCGCTCTTGAGCATCTCCATGCGGCAGAGCGCTGCAAAGCCGGTTGTGGCTGGTGTGCCTCGCGCGGCGAGTGCGTAGACAAAACCATTACGGTCGCAATTTATGCGCCTAAGATCTAGTCTTACACCGAAATAATTGAATGCGTTTAGTGAAACCCGAGGGTCAGAATCCCGTAAAATCAGCCCGTCGAGTTCTCCAAGCTTTTGTTTTAGAGCGACGGCGTTTCGCGTTCTAGTTGCATTCTGCGCTTCCAGGCGATCCATCTGGGCATCCAGAATCGCGGCTTCCCATTCTGCCATCCGCCCATTAGTGCCCATCAACACAGTACCACCGAATTCGGAGCTCCCGGCAAGTGCTCGGCCAGAAGTGTGTAAATGCCAGCATTCGGCATAAAGTTCGTAGGAGCCAGTCACAATGATTCCGCCTTCTCCACAGGTCATGTTCATGCCACTGCCAAAGCTGAATATGGCTCCGTTGCCCAGAGAACCGGCGCGACGTTCTAGGAATTCCGCTCCATGAGCGTGGGAGCAGTCTTCCAACAGCAAGATGGAATGGCGCTTCGCCACCCTATTCAATGCCTCCATATCGCACGGCATACCTCCTAGGTGCACGGCTATTATCGCGCGCGTTTTGGACGTGATCAGCCGCTCTACCTCGGATGGCAACAAACAGGCATCGCCCGCGCCAACATCTGCGAAGACGGGCACCGCACCTGTAATCGCAACAGCTGACGCCGTCGGACTGCAAGCGTAAGCCGGTACGATAACTTCGTCGCCGAACCCGATCCCAGCGCCCTCTAAAAGTATTTGCATGGCCTGCGAGCCAGAATTTACCGGAACAGCATGGGGTACCCCAATGTATTCGGCAAACCGTCTTGCAAACCCCATTGCCACGGGGCCGAGTGTCCCCCAGTTCCGATCCTGCAGGGCTTTCAAGATGTTATTGCGTTCATGCTCATCCCATTGCGGCCATGCGGGAAATTCAACGGCAGGTTTTATCGAATTCGGTTGCATATAGTCTCCATTAGTTATGAGAACTCCTTAACCAGCGCTTCCGCATTCGCTTCCACTTTAAAAATCGCCTCGGCGAGCCTTTCTGTGTCTTCTTTTTCTCCAAGCAACGTCGAGTGGTAGAACCAGCAGCCTTCGCTGTGGGCGACAATTTCATTGCCGGGCATTTGTTCCGGCCTAGTCATGAACTTGCGGCCTGTTTTTTTTAGGAATTCATCAGAGTGCATGAACTTCATGGTGTAAATCGGTTCGGCGTATCCAGGGCCTCCTGAACAAACATTCTCGGCGCAAAGTGCTTTAAAGAACTGTTGACGTGTAAGCCCGAGCAGATTTTCCGAGTGGTAACGGAACGTGAAGACGTGACACGAGTTCATCGTGATGCGGTCGTCACGCTTGAGTGGCTCAAGGGATTTTGTTTGGCGGAACACCTCTTCTAGAATCCCTTTGTTACGGTAGCGGCGCTCGTTGTCAGCGTCGAGCCTGTGGAGTTGCGCCCGCAGTATGGCGCACTGCCATTCTGCGAGGCGTGCGTTAGTGCCTAACTCTGCTACAACGCCGCCTGCCCGCCCGTAGTCGTGCAGGCAAAGCAGTTTTTCATATAGCCCGGAGTCGTTCGTTGTGATTATCCCGCCTTCGCCCGCGCTGATGTTCTTAGACGCCTGACAGCTGAAGGCGCCCGCGATTCCGAAACTGCCGACTTTTGATCCTTTCCACTCCGAGCCATGTGCGTGCGACGCGTCCTCAATAAGAGGGATGCCACGTCTGTTTGAAATCTCCATAAGAGCATCGAGGTCGGCGGGGCGCCCACCCATGTGGACTGCCATAATCGCTCGGGTCCTGTTTGTTATGGCGTCCTCGCACGACTCAGGCGAAAGGTTCTGAGTCTCCGGATCGGTGTCGGCAAACACCGGAAAGGCGCCAGTGTTCACTATTGCGTGAACGCTTGCCACGAATGTGTATGGCGACACTACAACCTCATCGCCGCGTCCTATGCCCAACGCTCTCAGGATCATCTCAAGGCATGTCGTGCCGTTAATGGCTGGAAGGGCGTGTTTTGTGCCGCAGTACTCCGCGAACTCATGTGAAAGAGAGAGTCTCTGCTCTCCATCGGCGCCCCATTTGCCGGATTCCAACACTTCCAGCAGCGCTTTTTTTTCAAGCTCTCCCGCGACCGGCCACTTTATGAATTCTGGTGTTTTTTTGTTAACCGGTTCGCCGCCCAATATAGCAAGTCTTTTCATTTTCTGGATTGCGTGTTTACTGCTCAATATGCCAGCCAGTAGCCTGTATGACATCGGATATGGCGTAGAGAAAATTGTATTCGGTATCGGTGGTAGCGTGATCGTGCAGTACGACAGCCTTGCACGCCTCCATGAATTCTTGCTTGGCTGTTGGAGGAAGACGGACGAGAGAAGTCAGAGCGGCGTCGAACCGGTTTAGATCGTTGAAATTAGGGAGGTCTGAGGGCAACATTGTTCCGAAAGTGGATTCAAGACGCCCGGCGCCAGCCTGCCACGCGCTTTCTGCGGCGTTGCGATCCGGCGTGCCGAATTGAGCAAGGACGTGCATTACGAATGCAGCTTCGGCTGCAAGCGAAGTGGCAGAGACGGCTTTTGACCGAGCCGCGGATATGTCGGGCATGAGGCGTGATTTGAAGAGCCGAACGCATGCGAACTCGAATGCGTCGACGAGCGCGTCCGCATACACAAGTTTGTCAAGGTACTCGGAGATGGTGGCAATGTCGCGCTTAGGGAGAACGCGTAGCGTATTGACAGCCTTTTCGCATTCGATTCGTTTTGTGCGCACGTCAAGATTGGAAAGGAATTCTCTCCAGGACTCCAGTGACTTGGCAAGCTCTTCACCGTAACCGGCGCGGATGATTTCTGTTTGCTTTGCTCGTGTGTCGGCGTCGGCAGCAAGTAAGGAGGCAAACAGGCAGGATATAGCCCCTTCGGTCGTGCGCATCGCGTTGTCAGCGTCAGAAACCTCTTGCGTTTCAGTCTGGGCCGTAGTGGCCTGCACAGGTGACTGTGGCTGCTCTGGTAGACTTGACGCTCCATCGCCGTTAAGGACATTTGCTCCATCCAGAAGAACTCCCGCCATGAGCATTCTATGTATTGCAACCTCTTCTTCACGCTCCTCCGCTGTCTCTAGATTCCTCTTCCGTCGACGCGCTATGGTATCGACATATTCCGAGTAGTCTCCGTTGAAATTCGGATCAATCTCGCGAATGCGGGATTCCAGAGGGGGATGCGTCGAGAACAGTTGAGATTTCAGACCTGAAGCGAACAGCATGTGCGAGACCTCTGACGCATGCGCGTTCGAAAGAATGCCTTTGTGTGAGGATGCGCCGATGATCTTCAGCGCATTGACCATCCCGACAGGGTTTCTTGTGAACTGAATGGACGAGGCGTCGGCCAGATTCTCCCGCTGACGAGAGATTGTAGCTTGCATTATCCGAGCTCCCAGAACGCCTATCGAACCTATTAGCCAAACGGCGCATCCGAACAGCATGAATGCGAGAACAACAAGAGCCGTGTTGTCTTTTTTGTTGCGCCGAGTCATCCGTGCGCCGCGCAACGACTCCGCGCTCAAGCGGATAATTATGCTGCCTATTATTGAAACGCACAGTATTCCGAATAAAACGCCCATCGCTTTGATATTGAGGCGCATGTCGCCGTTCAGGATATGGCTGAACTCGTGACCGATTACGGACTGCAGCTCCTCTCGGTTGAATAGCCGCAATGCTCCGCTAGTGACTGCAACTGCTGCGTCGTTTGGAGAATATCCAGCAGCAAATGCGTTGATGCCGTCTTCGTTGTCCATGATGAACACGCGGGGGGTGGGGACGCCGGAAGCGAGGGCTATCTCCTCGACAACATTAAGGAGGCGCCGCTCCCTGTTGTCGCGAGTGTCTGGCATTACCTCCCGCGCACCCATCGCCAAAGCGACCGCCGGTCCTCCCTGGCGAAGCTGGGCAGACTTGTATAGAGAGGCGAAAAAAATCACAGCGCCCGTGATCCCGATGGACCAAAGCATGATCTGCGGGTTTAAAAGAACCTCTGTAAACTCTGATGCCGTATGAGCACTTTCTTTTTCGTAAGAGGAGTCGAAAACAAAAATAAGCGCCGCCACTGCGAAATGAAGAAACGCAATTATGGCGACAACGAAGACCGCGTATACAAATACGAGCCAACCTGTCGCCTTGCGGGCTTTTTCCTGTCTTTCAAAGAAGTCCATTTGCGTGCGGCGCACTTAACGATAAGCGATTAGAACTGGACTTTGGGAGCCTCGCGCTCGGTCGCGTCAGCAACTTCGAACAGCTTGGCTTCTCTGAAGCCGAACATACCCGCAAAAATGTTGTTGGGGAACACCTCGCGCTTAGTGTTGTAAGCCATCGCCGCATCGTTGTATGCCTGACGGGCGAACGACACCTTGTTTTCAGTGGAAGTGAGTTCTTCCTGAAGCGCCATCATGTTTTCATTTGCCTTGAGTTCAGGGTAGCGTTCAACCACCACCATAAGGCGCGACATTGCACCCTTCAGTGAGCTTTCTGCCGCTGCCAGATTGCCCATAGCATCAGGATCACCGGGCGCTGAGCTCGCAGCTTGAGCGGCTGTAGCCGCGATATTGCGCGCCTTGATCACGGCTTCCAGTGTTTCGCGCTCATGCTTCATGTAGCCTTTGACCGATTCGACTAGGTTGGGTATAAGATCGTAACGCCTTTTGAGTTGAACATCTATTTGCGAAAAAGCGTTTTTGTAGCGGTTGCGCAGCGTCACAAGAGAGTTGTACATGCCGATTAAGGCGAGTGCTATTACTGCGACAACGACGAGAATTATAATCCACGTCGGGAACGTCGCTTGTGACGTCTGTGTTTCGGCTTGGGCGAGGGTGGTCAATAAAAACATATTCATGGCATATCCTTGTTTCCGGTTTTGGAGGGTGCTGTGTTTTGGTGGCCGCGTCCAGCGGTCGCAGCAACGTCATGGATTTTAACACATATACTTTGGTCAAACAAGTAAAGAGCAATAGTTTGTGTCAAAAATGGTCTGCTTTTAAAAGGATTGGCTATAATGTACTGAATTCAGGTATAATTAGTGGCATGCCCAAGGGGTTACCATGTTGACAGATCTCAATTTATTTCCGACATTGCCAGACGCCGCGCTCAAGCCGCTAGCACGGTGGCTGTCCGGCACAGTGGCCGTAGAATACCCCGAAGGGAGCGCTCGGGAATGCGTGCGTCTGACCGTTGCTCTTGCGTCCACTCTTCATGAATTGGGCCACACATGCGTGGATGTTGAAAAGTTTGCCGGACGCGCTTTCCCAGCAGATGACATTTTTGAGATGTCCGGTATGGATGATGTCAGATCCGTAACGCTACCAGACGCCGATGTGTGGCGTGAAACCCTTCTCTCATCAGGAGCTTGCGACAAGTTTCCCAATGATAGATCCACACTGCCACTGCAATACCACGCAGAATCGAGCGGGGCGTTCAAAGTTGCCCTCACGCGTTTTGCTTTGCGTGAACACGACATCGCGCAACGTCTAAATTCAATCGTCACCGACAACCCCGTGGCGGAGTATGGACTCTGCCACGACGATCTCAACGACGAGCAGAACGCCGCGGCGCAATGGGCTGTTGCGAACCGGCTTACCGTAATCACAGGCGGTCCCGGCACCGGAAAGACCACTACAGTGGCAGGCATAATTGCAAGACTGGCGGCAGACAATCCCACGGCGACTGTCAGAATGGCGGCGCCCAGCGGCAAGGCCGCGGCTCGCATGTCAGAATCTTTGAGGGGGTCAAAATTAATTCCTGAGAATTTTAAAATCGAAGTTGCATCCACCATACACCGCTTGTTGGGGATCTCAGGCGAGGGCAGGGCGCCCGCCAGAAAAGAATCCAACCCTATCGCCGCCGACGCCGTCGTTGTCGACGAGGCTTCAATGATCTCTGCAGAGCTGATGCAGCTTCTTCTCCAGGCGATTGCGCCTGACACCAAACTGATTTTGTTGGGAGACAGACATCAGCTAAAATCAGTCGAGCCTGGCAATATTCTGGGGGCGATCTGCCGCGATGCTATTGGCAACCCTGATACCTCTCGCTTCGCCAAGTCTGTTCATGAACTGAAAAAAACATATCGTTTCCGCACCGACGAGAGTGTTGGCTTACTTGCGTGGGCGGTAGTGGAGAACAAACCGGCCAAAGCCGTCGAATGTCTGCGCAATGCCGCACCTCCGCTGCTGTGGTGTCGCGACTGGATGCCGGAAAAAGACGGCCCAGCTCTATACGAGAGTCTTTTTGGAGTTTTCAGGGCATCAACGTTCGAAGACCCTGCCGGAGCCATCGAGGCATTCGAAAAAGCCCGCATTCTCTGTGCGCAGAATGCGGGTCCGTTTGGGTGCGATGCGCTCAACATTGCCTGTGCCAGATGGCTTTCAAAGAACGTTGAGAATCATTGTGACCCGCAGCCCATCATTATACTGGAGAACGATTATGACCTGCGCCTTTTCAATGGCGACACCGGTGTCATAATGAACTCTGCCACGAACCCAGCGGCACGAGTCGCCTTCTTCAAACCAGAAAACAGCGAGTATGGGGAGTGCCGCAGATTCCCTGTGGGAGGACTCCCGAACCACGCTCCGGCTTATGCCATCACAATCCACAAATCGCAAGGGAGCGAATATTCACGATTGGCTGTTGTCATCCCCCCCTACAAGACGCGTGTTCTTACGCGTTCTCTGCTCTACACGGCAGTGACCCGCTTCCGCGAAGATGGGGATGGGTGTGGAATTCTGGTCGCAGCCTCGGAAAGTATGCTTCGTTCCGCTATTGGTAACGATCCGGAATTGCGATACGACTCCATGTTCCCAATCGCTTTGCGGCTCACGGCAGACGAAAAGTGAATCCTCGAAGTCCCATGTGGTAGCGTTCCACAGCCTCAAGGACGACGATGTCGTAATCCCCCGACATCAATTGACTAGGTTCATAGGTGTCGACGGAGTGTTCGCGCCTGATATGTGCGAACTCCGGTGATATTAGATGACGGAATGAGTCGCCTGCTATGAAAACCTTTTTGTCGGTAATTGTTCCGTTGCGTTTTGGGTCGATGGAGGGAATTTCTGATTCCTGTACTCGCCATTGCGTAGCAAGAAGACGTGAAATGTCTCCAATCTTTTCTTGTTGCAGATTCGATATAGAGACCTCATTCAAATACTGCCGCTCGTAGCCCAAATGCGCGTTGAGCTGCTGTGAAGCAATAAAAGCTCCCAAAGGGGTCCAATGCGTGTCGTCCTTGAAATAAAGGTGGTGTTTTTCGTGTTCCGCAATCATTTCAGCCTTGGGGTAGACAACATCTTCAAAGCCGTTAGACCTCAGGTAGTCGACCAACTGGTCGATTTTGGAATATGTGTTCTCCCGCTTTATTGTCGGAGCCATGAATTCGCCATAGATTGTCTCTTTGTTCGGAACGATTAGCAAAACAAGTTTCATGCCGTAGGATGCGAGATGTTCCTTTTCTGCCGTTAAGTTATTGAGATATGACTTGAGCTCTTTTTCCGAAAACCGGTTGACTCCCTTGAAGATGCTCGGCGCATCATCAGCCATATAAAAAAGCCAGCCATCCTTGCCCCACACGTTCGCCTTATTTGCTCCTCTGACTCGACGCGTGAAAGCATATTCGAATCTGGAAGCTGCCGAGGTGTAATGATTCTTATCTGCCATATGTGCCAAAAGAACTGGCTCGATGCAACGTGCCGAGTAAGCCAGGCGAATAAAAGTATTGTTGGTTTTCGGGGGTTTTGCGCGTATCTCGCTTCTCAAGGCAGAGAAAAAACCATCACAGTTTAATGTTAGGGTTCTGATCGGGATAAACGAAATCATGGCAATGAATACAACAATTGCGAGGATCTGCCAGAGTTTGTTGTTGATAGTGTTCACAGACCAAATATCCTAAAAGTTAAAATATATGAAAGGGTTGTGTGTGCTTTTTACCAGCATGCAGATGTTAACGGCAAGCAGCACCATGAGAACGACAAAAACCACCGGGCGGGCTATGAAGGCCGGCAGTCGCGACCATAGGCTACCTATCCTGCAATGTTGGACACTGAAGAATGCCGCTACAAGGAAAACAAGCCAGTATTCTTCCAACCACCAGAGTGTGATCTCGTCATAAACAGCGGCTACTCCTATGCCCAGCATGGTTTTGAGGTGTTGTACCGCAACTGCAGCAGTAGGAGATCGGAAGAGCACCCACCCGGCTATGACTGCGGACATTGTGTAAACATGGCCAAACCACCCAAACCGCTTATTAAAGCCAGTGGTCTTCTCCAGCGCTATGAGTATGAAATAAAAAATACCCCACAACAGAAAAGTCCAGTTCGCACCGTGCCAAATGCCGGTCAGCGACCAGACTACGAATAAGTTGAACAAAAGCCTGAACTTGGAGGTTACCCTGCTTCCGCCCATCGGGAAATACACGTAGTCCCTAAACCATGTAGAGAGCGAGATGTGCCATCGCCGCCAGAACTCGGATACGGACTTTGCCACATAGGGGAAGTTGAAGTTTTCGAGAAAGTGGAAGCCGAATATCCTGCCTAAACCGATCGCCATGTCTGAATAGCCCGAGAAGTCGAAGAAAATCTGAAAGGTGTACGCAAGCGCTGCAATCCACGCCGTGGCCATTGAGGATTGCGCCATGCCAGGGGTGTCGAAAATAGAGTCGGCAAGAAATCCCATGCTGTTCGCCAAGATCACCTTTTTGCTAAGTCCAATTATTAACCGCTGCATTCCTGCGTAGAAGTCGGCGATGGTTTCGGCTCGGCCCTTGATTTCCTCTGCAATAGTTTCGTATCTGACGATTGGTCCGGCAATCAGTTGAGGAAACAGCGAAATATAAAGACCTATTTCCATTGGGTTCACCCTGGCCTTGGCCTTGCCTCGCTTGACGTCCACAATGTAGGATATTGCCTGAAAAGTATAGAATGAAATGCCTATAGGCAGAGGCAAGCCTGTAAGACGGATCTCACTGTTTGTAATTAGACCTATGTTGTAGAGCAGAAAATCAAGGTACTTGAATGCCATCAACACAGCGATGTTGACTGCTACGCCGATACCCACCGCCAAGCCTGCGAACCTGCCTTTCGCCGCAAGCCCTATTATCCAGTTAAAAATTATCGATGCAAGCAGCAGGAAAACATAAAAAGGCTCACCCCACGCGTAGAACAGAATGCTTATCGAAAACAATATGAAATTCTTGTACCCTCTGCCGAGAAAAAATGGGCAGTAATACAGCGCCAGTACTACTGGTAAAAACAGGCAAAGGAAAATGACAGACGAAAAAAGCATTCGATTGAGGCCTTAAGCGAGGTCGCGGGGCGTCCCGAATAGGCCGTCGGCATGAAAATGGTGAAAACATCGATCCACAGGGTACATACAGGTGTTATTCTATACAGAGGCGTATGGCGCGGCAACAAGAATGCCCCGAGATCTGTCGCCGGCGCGTGGAAACATCAATGTGTCTGAAGCCGACGTGTCAAGCGTCGCCCATGCAGGTGCCCATAAGGCGGGCGGCGTTGACCCATGGGTGCTCTGTTGGAACAGTTCTGACTTTGCCTGAAACGTCTTCCAGCGGAACGGGCACGCAGTCATCCCCCCTGACGGCGACCATGACGTTGTATTTGTGGGCGGCCACGAGCTCCCCGGCAACTGCGCCAAGTCTTGTGCAAAGGAGACGGTCGGCCGGGGTAGGGGTGCCGCCGCGTTGTATGTGTCCTAGTTGCGTCATGCGTGCCTCAATTCCGGTGAGTTGCTCTAGTTCACGCACTATCCTGCTTACCTTTGATTCGCGGATCATGAGCGGGTGCTGTGGGAGGGGGCAGGAGCCGCTGGAGCTACTGTTCGCACCGTTGGAATCTCCGTTTTTCTTCTTGCCGTTTTTCTTCTGCGGCTTATCGTCGTCGTCCTCGTCAATATCGTCCGGCTCGCCAATGGCGGTGGTGCCTTCGGCGACGGCAATTATCGAAAAGCGTTTTCCGCTGTGACGTCGGGCGTTCAGGAATTCGGCGACGGCGTGTATGTCATATTTTATTTCTGGTATCAAGATCACGTCGGCGCCCCCGGCGATACCGGCTCCGAGCGCGAGCCATCCTGCGGAGTGCCCCATGATCTCGACGGCGATTATCCGGTGGTGGCTGCTGGCGGTCGTGTGTAGGCGGTCGATCGCCTCGGTGGCGATCGCCTTGGCTGTGTCGTAGCCGAAGCAGGTGTCGGTGAGAACCACATCGTTGTCAATCGTCTTTGGGAGTGTGATAACGTTTATCCCGCCCTTTTCGGCGAGGCGGTACGCATTTTTCTGAGTGCCGTTGCCGCCGAGGCAGACGATGCAGTCGAGATTAAGGCGCTTGGCGTTGGCGATTGCGACTTCGGTCATGTCCATGATTGTGCCGCCCATGTCCATCTTGTGAGGCTTATCGCGATTCGATCCGAGTATTGTGCCGCCGAGCGTCAGAATGCCGCTTACGGTGCGATCGTCTAACGATATGTATCTATTCTCCACTAGACCCCTGAATCCGTCGAGAAATCCGATGACGGGTATGCCGTGGTGCATTGTTGACTTTGCCACGGCGCGTATAGCGGCGTTAAGTCCGGGGCAGTCCCCGCCGGCAGTTAGGATGCCGATGCTGCGTGTTATCTTGGGGGATTTAGTTATGATTGCCATGCTTTAACTATCTGTCTGTTTTGGTTTTACGTTGTTTGTGGTATGGCTCCAGCATCGTCGGTTTTGTTTGTTCCTTCATGTTGGAGGCGCGGCGCGCTTTATTATAGAGTTCTTCCTGTGCGCAGAGACGTTTTTCTTTGCCCTCGGGCTTGCGAACGCTGTACGAGCCGTCTGAATTTATGACTCTGGCCTTGGTGTTGTCGGCGAAATACGTTTCAAGCGTTTCCAGGAGTTTCGCTCGTGTTCCTCGGTCGACGACAGGAATCATCAACTCCACGCGGCTATCCAGATTGCGCGGCATGATGTCGGCGCTTGAAATGTAAAGAGCGTTGCGGTTGCCATCCCGGAAATGATAAATTCGCGCGTGTTCAAGGTATCTGCCGACAATGCTGATGACGGTTATGTTCTCGCTCAGACCGGGAACCCCAGGCCTGAGGCAGCAGATGCCACGCACGTTGATGCGTATCTTAACGCCGGCCTGCGATGCCTCATACAGGGCTCGCGTGATGCCTTCATCGCTTAGCGAATTCATCTTCATCGTGATTTCGGCCTCCTCTCCGTTTCGCGCGCGCTCGGTTTCGTTGGCGATGAGCCTGAGAAGTGTTGAACGTATGGTGAAGGGCGCAATCTCAAGGCGACGCAGCGACTGCGGTTGCGAATAGCCTGTGATGGCGTTGAAGACATCTGAGGCGTCTGCTCCGAAATCCGTTCTCGAAGTGAAAAATCCTACATCGCTGTACTGCTTGGCGGTTTTCTCATTGTAGTTGCCAGTCGCATAGTGCGTGTAGCGCACAATGCCCTGAGGTTCACGGCGCACGACTAGGCAAATTTTGCAGTGTGTCTTAAGTCCGCGCACTCCGTAGACCACATGCACCCCGGCCAGTTCAAGGCGGTTGGCTTGTGTGATGTTTCGAGCTTCATCGAAACGAGCCTTGAGCTCTATGAGCACTGTAACGTGTTTACCGACTTGAGCGGCGCGCACGAGCGCGTCTATTATGGCGCTTTGCGGCGCGGTTCTGTATAAGACCTGTTTGATGGCGAGCACCTGAGGATCGTCCGCCGCATCCTCTACGAATTTGACGACAGGGTCAAACGATTCGTATGGGTGTACCAAGAGAATGTCTTTCTGAGCGATCTGTGGAAAGATTGGCTCCTTGATGTCAACATCGGGCGATTTCATGGGCTCCCATGGCGAATCGCGAAGGTTGTCGAAGCCATCGGTATCCGCCAGCGCCATTATGCCGCGCAATTCAACCGGACCATCAATATGGTAAACGACCGCCTGTTCAAGATGCAGGGCTCGTTTAAGGATCGCAGTGAGTTTACGTGAAGCTGACCGGTGTATTTCGAGGCGTATGCACTCTGTCTGCTGCCTGTCTTCCAAGAGATCTTGCATGCCGACAAGGAGATCCGAGGAAAGATCTTCGCGCAGTTCGATGTCTGCATTCCGGGTTACACGGAAAGGTACGCATTCGCGCACGGTCTGGCCTTCCAGAATGGTGTGGATCTGCCACGCCACCACTTGTTCAACCGGTATGAAGATTGCGCGTCCAGCGGGATCGGGGATTCGTATGAAACGAGATATTTTCGGGCCGAGCGGAATTAGCGCGAGACGGGGTTCTCCACCTTGATTGATCGGATCGAGAAGCGCTGCGCAGTGGAGCATCAGCCCGGCAGGGTGGAACGGGCGGGATTCATCTACGCCTACCGGCGAGATGAGCGGGAACACATTGTCCATGAATTCGCGTTCCAGCCATTTACGTTGTTCGTTGGACATTTCTCCGACGTCTTCAAGCAGCACAAGCTCGTTGCCAGCAAGTTCTGTGCAAAGGTTTTTGAGAATTGCGTACTGCTCAGCACCCATCTTACGAACACGTCGCGTGATCGCCGTTAGTTGTTGGTTGGGAGACATTCCGGATATGTCTTGCCGTCTGATCTTCGCGTCCGACAATATCTTCAATCCGCCTACTCGAACCATGTAAAACTCATCCAAGTTTGATCCCGTGATCGCGAGAAACTTCAAGCGTTCCAGCGGTGGGTTTGATGTGTCACGCGCTTCGTCCAAGACGCGCTGGTTAAACTCCAACCAACTCAGCTCCCTGTTGACGAATAGCTCTTGCCTTGTGAACTGTTTTTTTGTTTTCACATTTTTTTTCATGACTATCGTCCTTGTCATTCAGGCGAATAAAGGTAACTCCTGCGGCCGTACATCATTTCAAAAAGGTTTCCTTTTTCAGAGAGTGCCACCCGTTCTGCGCTTGTCGGAGCCTGCCTGCTGGGAATGCATAGGAGCGTGTCCTCGCGGAGTTCGAACTTAATTTCGCCTAGACTCTGATCGTGCACGCGGTCTAGTGCGTCCGCCACGCGCAGGAACGCCGCCAGTTTGCTTACGACAAGTCGGTCCTCGCGGTTGAGAGCGGAGTATTCGGGATGGACGCTTTTGGGAATAGTCTTTCTGTGATAGCGCGCGATGACTGCTATGAGCTCTATCTCCTCGGACGAGAGACCTGCAAATTCTGTATTTCGGATCAGGTACATCGTGTGCTTGTGGTGTGAATGCACGCTGACGAAGACGCCGATGTCATGCAGGAGCGCGGCGACTTCCAAGATGAGCCGATGGCGCGGTGTACACTCGTGCTCAGACCTTAGCATGTCGAAAAGGGTGAGGGATATGTCTGCGACCTTGCGTGCATGGTTGTAATCGTAACGATACTTTTCGCCGGTCTCGCGAGCCACACGCAGCACGTGTTTTCTCATTGTTTCTGTCCAGGGTGTCCCGGCAACTGCCTCCTCGAGTAAACCGTGGCTGAAAGACAAGTTGCTGACGTAAACGTTTTTTAGCATAAGCGAGTTGGCGACTGAAATGGCGATGCTAAGGGATGGCGCAAGAAGCTCGGCGTCGGGATAAGATATTCGCCACTTCTTAACAAGTTCTTCCGTTGTGGAGGATTCAATCTTCTCAAGGAGGGTCTGGAGATCCGAAACGGCAAGACAGGTTACGGAGTCGGTAGGCTCTTGCGCTCCGTCTCCGTTTTCGCTGGATTTCATTCGAGCCGCCGCGAATCGCATTTCACGCCCCATAAGCAGGAGCTTGACGGATTTTACGTCTTCCAGTTTATTGAGGAGCTGTTCTGAAATTTCGTGCGATCTGCCATCCGCAAGCGCCGATAGCTGCTGTTGCTTGAAGCCGCCTTCCTCCATCTGCTTGCGGAGTTGGAGCGATCCGACTGTGTACGTCTGGACGAACCTGATCTCACCGTCTTTGCGGCAGAGCATGCCGCAGTTTAGGCCTCCGATTTCGAGCACGATGGACTCGCCCTTCTCCCATTTGTTCTTGCGGTCTTTCAGGGCGCGGAATGCGAGGTGGTAGTAATAGCCGATCTGGCCTTGGTCAAGCAGGCGGAAGTCTATGTGGGACGAGGTGGAAATCCGGTCGAGGAACACCTCGCTGTTGTCGGCATGGTCCAGTGTTGCCGTCGCAACCGCTGTCACCGAATCAGTGCTTATTTTGTATTCGTCCAGTAGGTGGCGAAACGATTTGAGGATCCTGACGCATTGCTCGACAGTGGCATTTGATATCCGGCCATCGGCAACGATATCACGACCAAGCGCCACTGATTGGACGACTTTTTCCAAAATCGCAATACCTTTTGCACCGCGCTTTTCTGCGATGAGCATGCGTATGAATGTCGCCCCTATGTCTATGACTGCTATCGGGGGCGTAGTCTGTGCTTGTTCAGGTGCTTCTGGTGCCTCGTTCATTGTGCGTATAATACCTTTTCTCCAAAAAAAAATCAATCTGATGATGGTTTTTAGGGAACGCGATTGCGATGTTCGCGTTTTGCGCTCTCGCAGTCTGGCTAAGGCAGGAGCCGCAACGCCGCTCTTCGCCACTGCGCAACAGGTTATGGTAAAAAAAAGCTCGCGTCCAGTGAAGGACGCGGGCTTTTCCGCAACTTAAGTGCCCATTAATAGCGCCAGTTCACGAAGACCATTGCTGGGGCGAGCGCATTCGGGAATTCGCCGAACCAGCTGTCGTTCTCCATCATGATGTTGAGAAGACCAATCTGGAGTCCTGCGACGACGCCGTCGGCATGGTTGATGACGCCCAGCTGGAAACCGTTCAGGTTTTCAGCGGAGTTGAACGCGCCGAGCTGAAGACCCTTCATCGTTCCGCCGGTGAAGTTGACACCGCCAGCCTGAACTCCAAAGAAATCGCCCTCGTTCCAGTTGACCAAACCGGTTTGAAGTCCCTTGAAGTCTCCTTCGTTCCAGTTTACCAAAGCCCCTTCCCATCCGGTGAAGTCGCCTTTGACGTAGTTGAAAAACCCGCCAAACATGAGTCCTTTGTAGTTTTCAGCGTAGTTGCCGAGCCAGCCGAGCTGTATGCCCATAAAAATATAAAATGTCCCGACCGTCAGAAATCGGCGTTAAACTTTTTTTATCAAAAAACTCTCAAGGGAAAGATTGCTTTCCCTCTGTGGTAGTTTGTCAGTCGGACCTTCAATTTTTAAAAGGGGAGGATTGCGCATGGCAAGGCCGTTTATCTTTGCCCACATTGTGGAGTCTCCCCAAAACTGCGGGGGCGTGTCTGCTGATGCGGCGAACTTGAAGATTTCCAGAGGCGTATTACATCCGTTACGCAGCGCTGACATGACGAGGCTTTCCAGAAGTCCTAGCCCAGTTTCTGGATCAGGACGCTCCTGCAGCCATCGTGCAGCCGCTGCCGGGACAAATGGCAGCGGAGCATCTGACATACGGGATATCTCTTCCAAAGCCTGAAAATCGCTGGTGGCAAATGCTTTGTCGACTTGAATGGCAAACTCAAATTCCTGTTCGCTCACCGGGAGTTGACGCCCCTCGAGCGACACGAATTGTTCCGGGCTAAGCTGACCAAGACCGTGGAATGGCTCCACTCCTGGAAACGAATCTACGCAAATAAGTTCGACGTGCCTAGCGCGAAGATGTGAAAGACAAGCAAGTATGTGCGCTAGCATCGCCTGATCGAAAAGACAGGCATCAAACCACAAAATTATGTGGGTGCCTGCTATGGCCTCAAGCTTGGAATATTCGCGGTGCAGTGACTTCCGCAGGAATTCGCGGGTCATTCCACCAGCGGTGTGATCCTCAAGAAATGCCGCCCTAGCCTCGATGGTCTCCTCATCTGGCCATCCAGGCTTGCGCACACCGTCATAGAGAACATCATGCCAAACAAACACCTCGCCAGACAGACCGGACTGCGCCAAACTGAGGCCAGCACTGTCGCCCCCTACAATGTTTGTTATGTTGTTGCCCATGATTGATTCTCGGTCGAAAGATCAATCGACGAGCACCGGTTCAAAGGTATCCTGCCAAGGGAGTCCCCATTTGTTGAGGGCGTCCATGAAAGGATCTGGGTCGAATTCCTCGACGTTGAAAACGCCGGGCTTCTTCCATTTGCCTGTCAGCATCATCATACCGCCGATCATCGCGGGGACACCCGTGGTGTACGAAATGGCTTGAGAACCGACTTCTTTGTAGCTTTCCTGATGGTCGCAGATGTTGTATACGTAGTAGTTCACCGGCTTTCCGTTTTTCGAGCCTGTGTATATGCAGCCGATGTTGGTCTTGCCCTTAGTGCGAGGACCGAGCGACGCTGGATCAGGCAACACGGCTGTCAGGAACTCCAGAGGCACTATTTTGTTTCCTTTGAAGTCAATCGGCTCAATCGAGGTCATACCCACGTTCACGAGGCACTTAAGGTGGGTCAGGTAACTCTGCCCGAATGTCATGAAGAAGCGGATGCGTTTGACGCCTTTGATATTAATAGCAAGGGATTCGATTTCTTCGTGGTGGAGCAGATACATGTCCTTTTTGCCCACGCCATCGAAGTCGTACACTCGCTTGATTTCCATCGGTTCTGTGTGTACCCAACGGCCATTCTCCCAGTAGCTGCCTTTCGCGGATACTTCGCGGATGTTTATTTCGGGGTTGAAGTTCGTTGCGAAAGGGTACCCGTGGTCACCGCCATTGCAGTCCAGGATATCGATAGTATCTATTTCGTCGAAATGGTGTTTCTGCGCGTGAGCGGAGTATACGCCAGTGACGCCCGGGTCAAAACCGCAGCCGAGCAGCGCCATTATTCCGGCTTTCTTGAAGCGGTCGCGGTAATCCCACTGCCACTTGTATTCGAACTTGGCGGTGTCTTTGGGTTCGTAGTTCGCGGTGTCGAGATAATCAACGCCGGTCGCGAGGCACGCATCCATTATCGTGAGATCCTGATAAGGCAACGCGATGTTCATTACAAGATCCGGCTTGTAGTCTTTGATGAGAGCCACGAGCTCTTTGACGTTGTCGGCATCGACACGCGCCGTCGAGATCTTCGTTTTGCCGCCTTCCAGCTTTTTCTTGAGTGCGTCACACTTGGACTTCGTCCGGCTGGCGATGCAAATATCAGGGAACACTTCGTGGTTTTGGCAACACTTATGCACGACCACGCTGGCAACCCCGCCGGCGCCGATTATCAATGTTTTTTTGCTCATTTGTGTTTTCCTCCGATCATAAGAAGCGCTTCGCGCATTAGTTTACAGGCAAGTGCCGTTGACGCGCCAGAATGGTCGAGCGCCGGCGAGAGTTCGTTCATATCCATGGCGACCACGTTAAGCCCAAGCGCGATTTCCAGCGCTTCGCGTAACTCAGTAAACATGACACCACCCGCTTCCGGCGTACCTGTTCCGGGGAATTGTGATGGATCAAGCACGTCAAGATCGACAGTTACGTACACGGGGACGCTTTGGAGCTTTTTCGCCACTTCCGGCAGTGTTTTCAAATCGAATTTGCGCATCGTCACATGGCCTTCGGCGGCCCAGGCGAATTCCGAGCGGTCGCCGCTGCGAATGCCAAACTGGAAGATGCGCGCGTCGCCTAATATCTCGTGGCAGCGTCTCATCACGCACGCATGAGAGAGCTTCACTCCGAGATAGTCATCGCGCAAATCCGCGTGGGCATCGAAGTGTATGATATGAAGATCAGGATGGCGTTTAGCAACAGCGCGTATGGTCGCCAGCGTCACAAGGTGCTCGCCACCAATCATCACAGGGAATTTACCGTCTGCTAAAATTTGTTCAGTGAACTCTTCGATCATGTCGAGCGCTGCCTCTGGCGAACCGAACGGGAGCTCAAGGTCGCCTCCATCGAAGATGCGTGCATCAGCGATCAGATCACGGTCTAGATAAGGGCTGTAAGTCTCTATGCTGAAGCTCTCGGAACGCATCGCCGCGCTTGCGAAACGAGTGCCCGGGCGATACGATGTAGTGCTGTCGAATGGAGCTCCGAAAATTACGATGTCGCTTTCAGCATACTCCTTGTCGCAGCCAATGAATGTATGGACGTTTCTATCCATTGCTTGAGTACCCCAGCAGTTCCTTGACGTATGTGGGCAGGTAGAAGCTGCCTTCGTGCAAGTCTGTGTTGTAGTATCTTGTGCGGATTCCCAACGAATTCCACTCTTTGACCATCAGGTCCTCCAGAGGATGGTATTTCTTCGATGCGAAACCGAAAAGCCAGTGTCCAGAGGGATATGACGGTATATGACACTGATAAACCATGCTCAGCGGGAAGGTCGTCGCTATTTGTTTGTGAGCCTTCTGTACGGTCATCGAATGTGAGTTGTAAAAAGGACTTTCGTGCTGGTTTATTAGGATGCCGTCATCATGTAGCGCCCTGAAGCAGGTACCATAGAATTCGCGGGTGAAAAGTCCTTCTGACGGACCGTAAGGGTCGGCGCAATCGACGATTATCAAGTCGTACTCGTTCTTCTTTGTGCGCACAAAGCGGAGGCCTTCCTCAAAATACATGTGAACGCGGGGATCCTGCAGTTTGCAGGCCGTGAATGGCATGTGCACCATGCAGAGGGTTACAACGTCCTTATCGACTTCGACCATGTCGATGCTTTCTATCGTGGAATACTTGGTGAGTTCGCGTATGGTACCGCCATCCCCGGCGCCGATTACGAGGACGTTCTTCACGTTGGGGTGCACGGCCATGGGGGCATGCGTGATCATCTCGTGGTAGATAAATTCGTCCTTCTCGGTGATCATGAGATCCCCATCGAGCACGAGTATGCGCCCATATTCGTAAGTTTCAAGGATGTCTATTCGCTGAATCTCGCTCTGATGGCTCGCGAGCTGACGCTTAGACTTCATAGAAAAACGCACGTCCTTGGTGTGCTGGTCCGTGTACCACAATTCCATTTTATCAGCCTCCAATCAAAAGATGTTTCAGAAGTCGCAGGAGCCTATGCGCCGACTACGACGTTAATGTTTTCAACATTCATGTCCTGCGTGCCAGTCATAAAGCATCCTTTCTCTTTTGCATAGAGAATGTGCTCCATGATGTCCGTCGTGATACGCTCACCTGGCGCAAGAATAGGAATCCCGGGAGGATAGCTCATAACGAACTCACCGCTTATCTGGCCGACACTTTTACGGATGGGAATTGAGCGTTTCTTCGAGTAGAACGCGTCCTTAGGTGCCATCGCGATCTGCGGGTCAATGTATTCGTGATCAAAGAGACCGGCCTTGTCCTTTTCGTGTAGGCGCTTGATTTCTGCAAACGCAGATATTAGCCTTTCAATCTCCATTGTGCGGTCGCCAGCCGAAATGATAGCCAGAACGTTGCCTATGTCGCCGAACTCGATTTGGATTCCGTAGTCATCGCGCAGAAGGTCGTACACTTCGATACCTGCGAGGCCGATATTACGGGTGTGTACCGATAGCTTTGTGGTGTCGAAACCATACACCGCGTCACCATCGACCAATTCTGTGCCGAATGCGTAGTACCCGCCCAGGCTGTTGATCTCATCGCGGGCGTAGTCGGCGAAATCAATCGTCTTTGAATACATTGCGTAACCATTCAAACAGAGGTTTTTGCGCGAAATGTCTAACGACGAAAGCAGCAGATACGAAGCGGAAGTTGTTTGCGTGAGGTTTATAATCTGGCGCACATAGTCGGCGTTGACCGTGTGGCGAGCCAACAGTATTGAGCTTTGAGTCAGCGAACCGCCCGTCTTATGCATGCTCACAGCGGCCATGTCCGCGCCAGCCTCCATCGCTGAGATCGGCAGCTTGTCGTGGAAATAGAAATGCGTGCCGTGAGCCTCGTCGGCAAGAACCAGCATGTTGTTGTCGTGAGCCAACTTCACGATCTCGCGCATATTCGAGCAGATGCCGTAATAAGTCGGGTTGTTAACCAGAATGGCTTTTGCGTCGGGGTTAGCCTCGATCGCTTTTTTTACGGCCGCCGTCGGCATACCAAGCGGGATTCCAAGCTCCTTGTTCGTTCCGGGATTAACGTAAACAGGAAGAGCGCCACACACTACGAGCGCGTTGATGGCGCTGCGGTGGACGTTGCGTGGCATGATCACCTTGTCACCAGTGTTGCAAGTTGACATGATCATAGCCTGCACGCCGGCAGTGGCGCCGTTCACCATAAAAAACGACTCGTCGGCTCCGAAAGCCTCCGCCGCCAGTTTCTGCGCGTTTTTAATGACGGAAACAGGATGGCCGAGATTGTCGAGCGGCTTCATCGAGTTCACGTCCAGACTCATCGCAGTCTCACCCAGAAATTCCGTCAGCTCCTTGTTCCCTCGGCCGCCTTTGTGACCTGGCACGTCAAAGTGCGCCAAGCGGTTTATTCTCTGTTCTTCCAATGCTTTGTGGATGGGGGTATTCTGCTGCGAGAGCTTATTCAATATGGGTCACCTGCCGTTTCAGCCGTTTATATGGGCTATCGTGAATGGAGATCGGTATGCCACTTGCCCGCCCCCGTTCGGGAGTCAGGCGGCAACGCGGGGAAAACAGGGCAACATGATGCATTTACCGCGCCAAAAAATCAATGATTTTTTCGTGTTAATTCACCGTTAATTCACCTGCTAATTCGCCTGTTAATTCCAGAGCTTGACTTATTCAAGGCAGCGGCACTAGAATGGAGGGCAAGAACAGTTCACGATTACGCAGGGCGCGTCAACAGTGGACGGTTTAGCAACTTCACATACGAACACTGGGGTAACAGAAATGCCAAAAATCGCCGTTATATCAGTAGCACATATCCACAGCCGCCATTTTTGCGAAATAATATCGAAAACAACTTCTGGCGGCGCACCTGTTTTCATTTGGGACGATAACGCCGATCGTGGCGCCAAGTATGCCGCAGACTTCAAATGCAGGTTCGAGCCAGACCTAGACAAGGCCGCGGCTGCCCCCGAAGTTGATGCGTTCGTCGTTTGCGCTGAGAACACTCGTCATCTACCTCTTCTAAAAAAACTTATACCCACCGGCAAACCGATTATGTGCGAGAAGCCACTTGCCACCAAGTCGGAAGAGGCAGACGAGATCTTCAACCTTGCGCAAAAGCACAACACACCCATCATATGCGGATACCATTTGCCTTTTTCCGGCATGGGAGGATCGGCTCGCAAGCTTCTTGCGGACGAGGCGCTGGGCAAGGTGACGCATATCAATTTCCGGAACGCTCACCATGCTGCATATGGCAGATGGTTCGACAACCCAGAACTCGCATGGTTCACAAACCCCGAACTTTCCGGAGGCGGAGCATTGCTAGACATGGGAACACATGCAGTTCAGTTCCTGCGTCACCTCGGCGGGGCGGTTGAGAAAGTCTGGGCAGACATTCGCAACTTGTCGGGGATCTACTCGGATGTGGATGACTACGGTCTGATTGTTTTGCAGTTCAAATCAGGAGTAATCGGCAGGGTCGAGGCAGGCTGGATTTTCACTGGCGGACACGCCGGGCTGGAGATCATCGGTTCAAAGAAAAGCGTTTGGAACAGCGATGGCCTTAAGATCGGCGGGCCAGGTTTCCCTGCGGAACCAGTTGCGCCTATCGAAGAAAAGCCGAGACAAATTGAACGCCTGATCGAAGTGGTTAAAGGCAATATTTCCAAAGAGGATTGGAAAGCCGATCTCGAAGCCTCCCGCGACGCCGTCAAGATAATGGAAGCGGCATATAAGTCGGCTAAATCCGGCACCTGGGTAGCCTGCTAAACCAGCGGGATTTTCCTGTAGCGCCCCATAACGGCAAAGCCAGCGGCCATTGCGACAAGCAGTCCGCTGGCGACGCCTATCCATAACGAACTGCCTCCAATAGAAATTTGGAAGTAGAGCGTTGAGACGGACCAGCCCAGCACGGTCAGATAAATCGCGAACACGGTTCCATACAGACCGCCAAGAGCCTGCAAAGCAGACCCCATGGCAGCAAGGCAAGGGATGTAAAGCAAAATAAAGAGCAGATAGGAGAAGACCTGATGGCGGCCTTTCGGAAAATGTCTGCGCATTTCTTGGAAGAGTGTGTCATCGACTTCATCAGCCGGTCCGGTCTCAGCCCTTTCAAATAAGTGACCGATTAGCGGAAGCGAAGCGAAGGCTTCACGGACGCCACCCCAAAGGCTGTAAGAGGTTTTGTCAACGTCAACATCATTGTTGTCGACACCTTTGTTTTGCCCGTAAATGCTCGTAAGAGTGCCAATTACCGCTTCTTTGGCGAAAAGGCCAGTAAATATGGCCACGGATGCAGGCCAGTTGTCAGGTTCGACACCCATGGGCCCGAACACGGGCGTGACCGCCTTTCCGACTGACGTCAGAACTGAATTCTCCGAGTTTTCGTTGCCGATTGAACCGTCTTTGCCGACCGTGTTTAAGACTCCAAGCAGCAGTACCATCGGCACGATAACCTTGCCTGCCCGGACAACAAATCCTTTCATTCGGTCCATTGAGTGCAAAGCGATATGCTTGATACGCGGGACATGGTATGGAGGCAGTTCCATTATAAAATGAGACGGTTTGCCCTCGAAAATTGTGTGTTTCAGCAGGAGACCGGTTAAAACGGCGAGTACTATGCCTGATGCATAGAGAGCAAAGACGAGGAACCCCGGACTGTCAGCGAAAAACGCAGCTCCGAAAACAACGTATACAGGCAACTTGGCGCCACACGACATGAATGGCGTCATAAATATCGTCAGGAATCTATCGCGTTTGCTCTCCAGCGCGCGCGTCGCCAGAATCGCAGGGACGGAGCACCCAAAGCCAACGAGAAGAGGCACGAAAGATTTGCCTGGCAGCCCCAGCCAGCGCATAAAGCGATCCATGACAAATGCAGCCCGCGCCATGTAACCGGAATCCTCAAGTAGCGAAAGGCAGAAGAACATTAGTAAAATCGGCGGGATGAATGTCGCCATCGTCTGCAATCCTGCTCCAAGACCTCCAGCCAAAATCGCAATAACGAACTCGGGAACGCCGACCTTTGCCATCAGGTGCGCAGGACCATCGACAAACAGAGTCTTGCCTAAGAGACCGAAAAAATCTATGAACGAGCCTCCTACCACCTGAGTCACCCAGAAGACACACAGCATCACCAAGAAGAAAAAGGGGATTCCAAGCCAGCGGTTTAGAACCAGCCTGTCAAAACGCTGAGTGAAATTCTCCTTTTTAGCCCCTTTTTTAACCACGTCGTGGCAGAGTCCCTGAATGACACCGTAGCGGGCGTCTGCCAGAGCCTCATCGCTGAATTCATTAAGAACTTTGCGTATTCGCTCGCGCGCTGCATCAAGCGTAGTGCGACTCACTGCGCCAATTTTCTCCGCCTCGTCGCATATTTTCGGATCACCTTCCAGCAGTTTGAGGGCAACCCAGCGCGCATTCACACCGAAGACTGCGCAAACAGGTTCGCAATGCGGAAGCAGTGCCGTTATCTCGTCCTCGACCTCGTTCTGGTACTCGATATTGACCACTGGCAGATGCGAATGCTCAGCAGCATCGACTATGATGGACAAGAGTTTCTTGACGTCTCTTTTATCCGACGCATTTATTCCTATAATAGGACACCCCAGATGTTCCGCCAGATGATCGAAGTCGATTACAGTACCGCGATCCCTCACGATATCCATCATCGTAACCACATGCACCATCGGCACGCGCAACTCGGAAAGCAGAAGCGTCAGGTACAGGTTGCGTTCTATATTCGTGCCATCAATAACGTTGATGAACAGATCCGCCTCGCCTCCCAGCACGTATTCAACCGATACGCGCTCGTCCTCGCTCACTGCTGTCAGGGAATAAATTCCAGGCAAGTCAACAACGCGCACCTCCTGTCCATCGACTGTGAAAAAGCCCTCTTTTCGTTCGACTGTGACTCCTGGCCAGTTTCCTATGTGTTGGCGGGAGCCGGTGAGTGCGTTGAAAACAGTCGTTTTACCTGAATTTGGATTGCCCACAAGGGCAACCGTGAGTGGTTTTCCGAGCATAGCGCACCTCCTACAACTTTTAATTTTTGGGGCGCACTTATCCTGCGATTTCGCGAACGTTAACGACTTCAGCCTCACTGCCGCGAAGCGAAAGGTTAAAGCCACGTAGCTCTATCTCGACAGGGTCTCCTAGCGGGGCACGGTTCACAAGACGAATTCTCACGCCACGAGTCAGCCCCAGAGCGAGCAGCTTTGCGCGATAAGACGCATCACCCTCGGCATATCCGGTGACTATGGCCTCCATACCTCTTGACATATTCTTAAGATTCATTCCCCACTCCTCGGCCTTGTTTTTGTTATAGTAGCCTAACTTTTCAACAGGGGCGAAGGGTACTATAAAATTAGGATACGCGTCAAGAGCAATAAATTTTAAAAGTGGCGAAAAAAGTAGGGGAGTGCTCAAAAATGGAATTTGTTCTCCCTGCGCTAGGCTCTATCTGGCTTCACCTCAAACGACAAGCGGCCGCTTGAGCATGTGTTCGTACATGTCTATGTACGCCTTTGCGCATTCTTCGTGGGTGAAGCGTTTTGAGCTTTCCCGCATTACTCTGCCGACCAGAGCCGTCCGGACTTCTACCGGAGAAAGATAGAAACGCATAGCCTCGTCAACGCCCCATGAAAGTGCGTTGGCGTCGTAGTCTTTGAAGACGAATCCGTTGCCTTTGGAATTAACAATATCCAGATGCTCTACGGTATCGTGCAACCCGCCCGTGTCGTGCACTATTGGCAGCGTGCCGTATATTTGCCCGACCATCTGGGTCAGTCCGCATGGCTCAAAAAGCGACGGAACCAGAACGAAGTCTGACGCGGCGTATGCGAGGCGGGAAAGATCTTCGTTGAAATCGAAGACTGCCACACGATCTTCAAAACCGTGAAAGACCACTATGTCGTGAAACACCTTTTGATATGAGCCGTTGGCGACAAAAACAATCTGAAGGCCCTGTTCCCAATACTTCGAAACCATGTGATAGAGTATGTCCGACAATAGTGAACAGCCCTTTTGCACCGGATCGAGGCGCGAAGGCCAGAAGAAAACAGGCGCATTTGGATTTTTTATCAGCGAAAGGCTCTCTTGCAGCTGATCTTTTGCGGCGCGCTTGCCTTCTGCGTGTGAGTCAGCGTCGTATTTCACAGGCAACGCGTCGTCAGTGGATGGCCTGTAGCTGTCGTCCGGTGCGTTGAGGATGCCCTTTGCGCAACCTGCGCCGTATTTAGCCCTTATCTCGTTTCGGATCTGCGGGGGTACGAAGTTATGCATTCCATTCACGATTTCCTTAAGAAACTCAGGGCTTACCGTATTTATGTAATGCGAAGCGAAAATACCGCTGGCGAGCATATCGACAGGGTTGTTCGAGCGGGTTTCTTCGTAGTTGTATGGCGGCCGCATGTAGTAAAGGTATTCCCAGAATTCCGCGGCGTCGATGCCAATGTTTTCTACCTGTTCCAGTGTGACTTCGTGCGTGTGGATGTTGTGGAGTGTGAAGAGGCAGGGAATGCTTAGACGACGCGCGGCGGCCGGAACGAGCCCAGTCATCCAATCGTTACAGTGGATTAGATCTGGACGGACTGTAGAGATTATATTGTTTATTATCTCGCGTTGGAACGCAAGCGCAAGTCTGGGGTTGTCTTCGCTGTATGAGCTATACACCTTGTCGCGGTAATAGAACATGCGATCCTGAGCCAAATGTATTCGCGAATCTGGAAGAACAGATTTATAAACCTTCAACTCGTGGTCAATCAGGTTCCCGACATCTACGTGGAACATTTTGCGATAGTGCGGGAGCGCGACGTGCACATCGGCTCCCTGCGCAAAAAGGGCGCTTACAAGCGAGGCTGATACATCGGCCATTCCTCCGGCCTTGGCCGACATCTTGTTTGCCATGTTGCCCATACCAGGAGGCAGATATGTGATTTCAGGCGTCACTATCAGAATACGCGGGTTCGCGCCCGATTTTGATTTCAAGTGTTTTCCCTTCGCCTGCATGTTCGACTGCATATTCACCACCTATTCCTTAATGCGGAACAACTTCGTTGCTACGGCGTAATTCCGCGTTCTTTTTCTAGACGTCGCCCTTCTCCCGTCACATACTTCTGGAGCTCCATACTATATAACCGGGCATTTCATCTCGCAGAGTTTTGTCTTTGGGATAAACTCTAGCTGAATATCCGAATGTCCCGACCTTGGAGCATTTGACCTTTTGCTTGTAAATGTACACTCCGTCTGGAAGACTTTCAGACAGTACCATCTCGTTTCCAGTGCCTGAAAGAACTCTTGAGTCCGAATCAAAAACACCTGAAAAGAATTCGACATTGACGTCTTTCGGAGATATTCCCCCGAGTTTGACTCGTACCGTAGCTTCGAACTCGTCTCCAACGAAGCTCTTTGCAAGGTCACGGTTGGTTTCCGGGAACGAAATCCGGACCGACGACCATTTATACAGTATGTCCTTCTGATTAGCCACATCGCGCCGGATCACCGCGAAGTCGTCGGCAACAAGGGAATCAAAGTCATAGAACGCAGGCTCGTATGCCTGACCACTGTACTCAGACACCATTCTACTGCTAGTGAACTTGTTCAAGCTCATTTTGATTGAATTCTTCATCATGCTGATCCAGCGAACCGGAATCTCGCCAAACGGCCGATCGTAGAAAGTGGGCACGATTTCGGACTCTAGCAAGTTGTACAGAGCCTGAGCGTCTGATTGATCCTGCGCATCGATGTCTTGCTTTTCTTCGATGTCACCTATAGCCCAGCCGCAGTCTTTGCTGTAGCCTTCTGGCCACCAGCCGTCAAGCGTGGAGACGTGCAGGGCTCCGTTTATACATGCTTTCATCCCGGAAGTCCCGGAAGCTTCATTCGGGCGTCTGGGAGTGTTCAACCAGACGTCAACGCCTCGCACCAGACGCCGCGCTATGTGTATATTGTAGTTCTCAAGGAAAACAATCTTCCCCTTAACCTCTGGGTCTTTGGCAAAAGCCACTACCTCCTGTATAAAGCGCTTGCCTTCGAAGTCCGCCGGGTGCGCCTTGCCGGCAAACAGTATCTGTACAGGGCGTGCGGGGTCGAGCAATATGCGCTTTAGGCGGGCGGGATCGGAGAGCAGCAATGTAGCGCGTTTATACGTCGCAAAACGACGCGCGAACCCGATTGTAAGAGCGTCTTTGTCGAGGACGTTTCTAACAGACGCGAGGACTTCGAACGGCTCGTTACGCTTCATGCAGCAGCGCACCAAGTGTTCGCGTGCAGAACGAATCAAGTGAGCCCGCGACGCCTCGTGCACCCGCCAGAGATCCTCGTCTCGAATATGGTCGATCTTGTTGATCTGACTTTCAGTCAACAGACGCTTGTCCCAATCTGGACCTAACACACTCTCATAAATATTATAATTGTCGGATGAAATCCATGTCGGTACATGAACGCCGTTGGTGATGTGCCCGATGGGAACTTCAGACACTGGGAAGCTTGGCCAGAGGTGCTTCCACATGTCGCGCTCGACTATTCCGTGCAGGCGAGAGACGCCGTTGCAATACTCGGAGCAGTTCAGTCCGAGAATTGTCATGGAAAACTCGTTGGTCTTTGTGTCGCCGGTCGGCTTACCCATGGCAACCGCCACATTTGCAGCAACTCCGCCTTCTGCCTCTATCGCCTTGAGGTGCGGATACAACAAGCCCAGATCAAACGTCTCGTTGCCGGCGGGCACTGGGGTGTGAGTCGTGAACACGCTCGTACGCCTCACGAACTCATGCGCCTCTTCAAAAGAAAGTCCGCCTCGCATGGACGTTGCAATGCGCTCAAGTCCGAGGAATGCGGCATGGCCTTCGTTCATGTGACTAAGAGCGACTTCGTATCCCATTGCCGCGAGGGCGCGCATACCGCCGATGCCAAGCAATATCTCCTGACGCAGGCGGTTTAGTTTGTCTCCACCATAAAGGCGGCCCGATATCTCTCGGAATTCGGGCCTGTTCTCGTTCAGGTTCGTGTCCAGCAAAAACAGAGGTATGCGGCCAACATCCAGACGCCATACTGCGGCGACTAGGGGACCCTCTGCCAGCGGCACAGATATTTTCACATGGTTACCTGAGGCATCGTATGCCGGGTTTACCGGCAACTTGTGAACATCGTTCTCAGGATAGAATTCGATCTGATGTCCATTGCGATCCAAATCCTGCTCAAAATATCCCTCGCGGTAGAAGATTCCTATAGCACAAATAGGAACGTCAAGGTCCGACGCGGATTTGAGATGGTCTCCCGCCAAAAGGCCAAGACCGCCGGAATAGATGTGAATACTTTCCTGAAGGCCGAACTCCATGGAGAAATACGCGACGCAACGGTGCGGGTCGTATATATTCTTCCAATGGCGTGATTTTAGCACTTCATTCTTAAACTGCTCCTCCACAGATTTCATGTGAGAAAGGAAAGACGAGTCGCCTGCGAGCTCTTCGAGCCTCTCCTGACTTACTGACGAAAGCAATACTACCGGATTAAACCCAGAACTGCGGAAAAGCTGGGGGTCAATACGCCTCAGCAATGCGGACGCCCCTATGTTCCAAGACCACCAGACATTATTGGCAAGAACCTGCAGAAAAGAAAGCTTCTCAGGCACTTTGGGTAAAACAGTGTAGTTTACAAAACGCTCCATCACATCATCCTCGTGTATTTTAAAAGAGTCAAAGTTGTGGCAATTCTAACAAAAACGCCTTCAGCGAGCAAGATGTAAAGGTTCTGCGGCTTGACTTCGGCGGCTTTAATGCCTTACAATCAGCGGCAGTTTAAACCCTAATTGCCACCATGAGGCAAAGCAGGATCAAGTTGACAATTCTACACGATACAAAAGAAGTCGAACGCTCTATACTGGTGCAGGTCATCCATTCACGAATGGAACGGGACGAGGCGGCTGATTCTTTACTTGAATTGGGCAGGCTGGCGGAAACGGCGGGTTTTGAGGTAGTCTGCCATGTGGAACAGCGTCGCGACAAGCCCGATGGGGGAACGATGGTTGGCGCCGGAAAGCTTCGGGAGCTTGAAGCTATCATTGCCCACTCCGGAGCCAACACGGTGGTTTTCGACAACGAGCTGAGCGCCATCCAAGCCCACAATCTGTGGAAGGCTCTTGGCGTGCGCATCCTAGACCGGACGGAGATCATACTAGAAATTTTCGCGCGTCGTGCCAGATCGTCTGAGGCCAAGCTGCAAGTTGAACTGGCACAGCTGCAGTTTCAGCTCAAGCGAATACCCGTCACAGAATCGCAACAGCGGTTTAAAGGCAGGGCAAACGTCCGCGGTCCGGGCGAAAGCCACCTGCAACTCAGAAACGAACCCCTACGCCGCCGCATTAACGAACTGAAGAAAAAACTTGAGATCGTGCAGTCACGCCAGACATCACGCGACATAGCAAAACGCAAATGGCCGATCGTATCGCTGGTGGGATACACAAATGCCGGGAAATCCACGCTCCTGAATGCCCTTTCAGATTCCTCCACGTTCGTGGACGACATGCTTTTTGCCACGCTGGACACGAAGACAAGCAAAGTCTGGCTCTCTCCTTCGAGGCAGATTCTGATGACTGACACCGTAGGTTTCATCAGAAACCTTCCACACGGTCTTATCGCAAGTTTCAAGTCCACACTGGACGTGGCGTCTCATGCGGATCTACTGCTGGTGCTGGTAGATTCGCAATATCCGGCTGTCGAAGACCACATAGAAGTGTGCCGCAGCACGCTCGAGGAGATTGGCGCCAAGGACGCCCCACGCCTGATTGTGCTCAACAAGTGCGATGAAGGCGACGGTGGCGAAGCGCATGAACGACTACTAAAGAGATACCCCTTGGCCGTTTCTATATCCGCCAAAACCGGATACGGACTCGACGATCTTAAAAACGCCATCATACGCCAGCTAACCGAACACTGCGAACTGTGGCGCCTTCCCCCATCGGTTTACGGTCAAAAACCAACAAACCCCTCGTAATCGCCCTGTAGCTATGATGGTGGTGGCAAGGTGTCCGGATTGACACCAGTGCGCAAACGTATGGTTTCCAATACGCGAGGAACATACATCTGGGTTTCGGAGGGAAGCTTGGGCGCTATGACGTCAAATGATTCTGTTTTGTATTTTTTGCAAAGGGTGGATACACGACCTTCCCCTGCGTTGTATGCCGCTAGAGC
>CAYOPG010000001.1:0-3454 GCA_964405775.1 uncultured Lentisphaerales bacterium | reverse complement strand
CGGCCTCAGATTCCGGTTTTACCGGCGGTTTCGGAGGCGGTGGGTCTTGTTTTTTTACAGAAGGCGGTGGCCCAGAGTTGATTTTCGGTGGAGGGCCCGCATTGACTTTTGGGCGCTTGGCTACTCGGTATTCTTCTGGCATCCTTGGCAGAGAGGCGACGCTGTCGTTTGATTTTTTTCCTGATGGGTAGTATATCCCATCTTTCTCTATCCACCCTTCTGAAAGACGCTTTTGTATTTCGAATTCCCGTTCTCGTTCCTGATTGCGCGCATTGTTATAGGCAACCACCCGGGCTTGATACTCTTGATCTAGCTGGTGCTGCCTTGAGAGTTCCTGTGCGGCATAAATACGAGCGGCTTCTGCGGCTTCGAAATACGCCACCCGCGATTCAAGCCAGGACTGGTATTCCGCGATTCCGGGTATGAAAGGCGCTTTCCCAGCAAGAAAATCCACGCTGTCCTTGAGTTCTAGCAGTTTTGCAGGATCGTTTCCATGTAGCGCCTCGAACTCTCGATGAAGCAACTCCTTCACCGCCTCGTTGTCGTGCTTGGCGATGCGTTCCTTAAGATCGGAAACAAGCATGCTCCCGGAATCTGCACGTGGGGGATCGTAGTAGAGATAGCCGTCTTGGTCGAACGACCAACATCCCGAAACAAACAAGACCGCAAGAAACACGCAAAGCTTTGGTGTGTGTTGGATTGGCTGTTTAGAAGATTTCTTTTTCAAGCTCATTGCGGTTTTATGGTGTTTAGTAGCGCATTGGCGAAAACGCAATCCGCGCACAGCGATTTTGTCGAAAGGCAGAAAACGTTGCAAACTTCGATTATTCCCTGCATGCGCAATCCGTTTGTGGCGTATATCGCCGGGTTGTGATCGCGGCCAAACAGTCTGTAAGCCGTCTCCTTTATCTGCTGGTTCATGGCTTCTGAAGGTATCGAACGGCACATTTCGGCATCCGCAATCCCCTCAGCCATGTATAGAGGCAGCAGTACGTTTATGATGATCGTGTTTACGCGCTGCCGGCCAATCATAGACCTCGTCCCTATGTTGCTTGTCATCAATTCCGCAGAACTTTCCATGATTTCCGATATGACTCGATATACACCTTCCGCCCAATCTTTGCCACTCCGACGAGGCAGCTTGCAGAGCGCCAACAAGAGTTGGTCGGGAAAGGCGAATAGAACGGCGGCGGCAGCAAGCCTCTGGCGGGGATGGTTTGCCGGGCGCACTCCCGAAATATGCCAGACGGGGCAGTCTGGAGAATCTGCCACGCCGAGTTTCCAAGCCGTATCCCAAAGCCTTCGCACTATAAGAGCGCTGGAGTCGTCGCCATTCCTGCTCTGCTGCGGGAGAAGCCCTGCTGTTCCAAGAAGCAGGGCGTAGCGGGAAAGAAAATCTCCCTCCGCGCAAAGACGATCGAGCGGCACTTGTTCGGCAACGTAACGCATCGCGGCGGAGTTTGCCTTGTAGCCAAGCGCACGCATGAATTCTTCGTAGAACACTTGGTTTCGGTTACCCGTCTCCTGAAGACGCATCGCAATCTGCAGCGCCTTGCGGCGCAGTCGGCTTAGTCCGGCAGATTCGAGAATCGCCTGCGCCTCCGCTTTCGTGGCGTCCGCAAGTGCTTCCGCGCAAGGACGGGGCGTAGCCGGAAGAACCGCATGAGGATAAGCCGACAAGTCGATGGCATCGAAAGAAAACCCAGGCGATGAAGCGGCGGATTCGCGCAAGGCCACCGTTGTTATGTGCCCGGATAGAGAAACGTTATAAGCCGGAAACCACGTGACATGCAAAACCACGTTGGCATAACGGGGATCTCCCATGTGATGGTGCGCGGTCCAATCAGAAGGACGGATGTGGATTTCCACATCGCCACGAATGGTTCTCCCGCCTACGTTTAGAACGGCATCGAGAAAGTCAGGTCCTGCCTCTAGGTTCCAACGGCCGGCGTCTATCACAGCTACCTCTTCTCCTGTGCCGGAACGCATACGAGAGGGGCGGAGATTGTTGTCTGCCCATACGCATTGCAGGTGCCTCTCGGTCCAATGCCATCTGCGTGAGATCAGACCATCGTCCGGTTCAGACACCAGCAACGGCGCAAGATCGGGCGCCCACAGGGAATCAATCTTTGACAAATCAATCAAACTCCGCCTCCTTTCTTTAAACTGGTACCCCCTTCAATTTGGCAATGAGCAAACCGTAGTTTGCAATCGGCACGCCCGCAGCTTCCGCCTCAGAAATCCTCAACCGCAGCTCGCGCCTTGCCAACATGCAACCACCACAGTGTATGATCAGAGCGTATTTCGAAAGTTCTTTCGGCCAGCCGATTCCGCTGGTGAACTCGTATTCGAGCTTCTTCCCAGTGAACTCCGAAAGCCATTTGGGGATTTTGACGGTGCCGATATCGTCGCATTGTCTGTGGTGGGTGCATCCCTCCGCGATCAAAACGATGTCGCCGTCCACAAGCTTGTCAATAGCGGCTGTACCAGCCTTCAGAACTTCAAAATCTCCTTTGTAACGGGCGAAAAGTATGGAGAATGAAGTCAGTTCCACTTCAGGCGGCACGACAGCACGCACTTCCGCAAATACCTGAGAATCGGTTACCACCATTCGGGGTGGTTTTCTCATAAGTGCAAGTGTGTCGGCAAGTTGTGGCACCTGAGACATGACTGCCACACATCCGCTGTCCAAGATGTCGCGTATTGTCTGCTGCTGAGGGAGGATAAGCCTGCCCTTGGGTGCGGCGGAATCTACAGGCACGACAAGAACAACCATGTCGCCGGGGGAAAGCATATCGCCGACAATGCGCCTCCCAGGCGGTTCATCGGGCTTAACAGACGCAATGGCGTTCTTTAGCTCGGGAACTCCTTCCCCTGTTTTTGCTGAAACGGCATATACCGGCGCACTTATTTGTGCGGCTATTCGGCTGAGTGCTTCGACCGATTCCGGCATTGCATCGATTTTATTCACAACGAACAAGAAAGCAATGCCGCTTCTCCGCAGTTTATCTATCAGCTCCGTCTCGTATGCGCCGGCGAGGGTATCAGCGTCGCTAACCACAATCACAATGTCTGCGCTGCGTAGCTCAGCGCGCGCGCGCTCCATTCTAAGCCCACCTACATCCGCCTGATCGTCATCTATCCCGGCGGTGTCGACCAGAAGCACGGGGCCGAGCGGGAGCATCTCCATTGCCTTTCGTACAGGATCCGTGGTGGTGCCGGGAACATCTGAAACTATCGACACCGGCTGCCCGGCTATTGCGTTCACCAGACTTGACTTTCCGGTGTTCCTGCGTCCAAAAAATGCGACTCGAATCCTCTCGCCTTCCGGCGTGGCATTCATCCCGTCCGATGATTCTTTTATTGCCATTATCTCTCCCCATGCTTGTGTTGTGCCATTATACACCACATACGCAACTGATTACAAGCCAATGAATTTTTTTGGAAAATGGCG